>NZ_JAALDV010000079.1:0-6106 GCF_014145045.1 Dietzia sp. DQ12-76 | reverse complement strand
CCTCGGGTGCGGCGGGGTGTGGCCACCACCACGGTACCAAGCATCTGCTTGGTCGACCCTCCGCGCTCAGTACCTGAGCGCGCCCCGGTCGAACGGGACCTGGACGCCCGAGACGGACCGGGACCCGTCCCCGGCCAGGAACGACACCACGTCGGAGACCTCCTCCGGCGGCATGAAGTCGGCCAGGGTGCTGGCGCCGTCCGCGAGAACGTTTTTCAGTGGCATCGGCGAGAAGCTGTGCAGATACGAGGGGAACCGGCCGAAGATCTCCGCCATCCCGTCGGGGTCGATCATCGGCGTGTCCACGGAATAGGGATGGATCGAGTTGACGCGGATGCCGAATTCCCCCACCTCGAGGGCGAGCGAGTTGGTCAGCGCCACGAGCCCGGCCTTGGAGGCCGAGTAGTGTCCGTTGCCCGGCGTCGCCTTGAGTCCCGCCGACGAGCTGACGATGATGATCGACCCGCCGTTGCCCGCCTCGATCATCGCCGGCACGGCAGCGCGGATCGTCCGCCACGTGCCGCTCAGGTTGACGCCGATGACCATGTCCCAGTCGTCCTCCGGCAACTCCCACAGGCGGCCCCAGCTCAGTACGCCGGCGTTGGCCACGACGATGTCCAGCCGGCCGAACGTGGCGATGGTGCGGTCGACCAGTTCCTGGAGCGGTCCGAGCTCCCGGATGTCCAGTACCGCCGAGAGGGCTCTGCGCCCGGCCTGCTCGACCAGTCGGACGGTCTCGGCGAGGTCATCCGGACCGGGCGCCGGATAGGAGACGGAGGCGGACACCGGAGCGCAGAGGTCGGTCACCACGACGTCCGCGCCCTCCGAGGCGAGGCGGACGGCATGGGCTCGGCCCTGTGCCCGGGCGGCGCCGGTGACCAGTGCGACCTTGCCCTCCAGGGGAGTGTCAGGGGTGTTCATGCCGACCATCACACCCGACGACGTCCGCCGGGGCGGGCGGTTCCGACAAACCAAGCAAGTGCTTGGTAGTGTGGTCGTATGACCCAGAGCACGGCACCCGACACGCGCAGGCCGGCGTCGGAGATGACCGACGACGAGTTCGCCGCGGAGTTCCGCACGTGGTTGGACGCCAACCTGGTGGGAGAGTTCGCCGAGATCAAGGGGACCGGCGGGCCGGGCAGTGAGCATCAGTTCTTCGATCGGCGTCTGGCCTGGGAACGGCACATGGCCGAGGCCGGCTGGACCTGTGTGGGGTGGCCGGTCGAGTACGGCGGTCGGGGGGCGTCGCTCAGCCAGCAGGTCCGCGTCCACGAGGAGTACGCCAAGGCGGACGCCCCGGCGAGGGTCTCGCACCTCGGCGAGACGCTGCTCGGCCCCACCCTCATCGCACACGGCACCCAGGCGCAGAAGGACCGTTTCCTGCCCCGGATCCTCGACGTGACCGAACTGTGGGCCCAGGGCTACTCCGAACCGGGAGCGGGGTCCGATCTGGCGAACGTGTCCACCACCGCCCGCCTGGGTGAGGACGGCAGGTGGCATCTGCACGGCCAGAAGGTGTGGACCTCCCTGGCGCATCTGAGCCAGTGGGTCTTCGTCGTGGCCCGCACCGAGGAGGGCACCAGTCGGCACAAGGGCCTGAGCTTCCTGCTGGTGCCGCTCGATCAGCCGGGAGTCGAGATCCGGCCCATCCAGCAACTCACCGGGACCTCCGAGTTCAACGAGGTCTTCTTCGACGACGCGGTCACCGAGGCCGGGATGATCGTGGGGGAGCGCGGAGAGGGCTGGAAGGTCGCCATGACCCTCCTGGAGTTCGAACGAGGGGTCTCCACCCTCGGCCAGCAGGTCGGTTTCGCCCGCGAACTCGACCAGATCGTGGAGATGGCCCGGTCCAACGGCAGCGCGCACGTCCCCGCCGTGCGTGAACGGATCGCCCGTGCCTGGGTCGGTCTCAGGGTGATCCGCGCCCACGCTCTGCGCACACTCGCCGAGCGTGACGCCTCCGGTGGCAACGCCTCGGCGGCCAAGCTCCTGTGGGCCACGTGGCACCGCGACCTCGGCGAGCTGGCGATGATCGTGCAGGGGGCGGAGTCGCTCACCGGGCCCACCCACGACTCCGAGGGTGCGGCCAACGACCTCCGCGACCCGGAGCACCTCGAGTTGGCGCGGTGGCAGCGGCTCTTCCTGTTCACCCGAGCCGACACGATCTACGGCGGATCCAACGAGATCCAGCGCAACATCATCTCCGAGCGCGTGCTCGGATTACCCCGAGAGGCCAGGCCGTCATGACCCAGCACAAGTCCCCCCTCGCCGCGTCCCCCCTCGCCACGGTGCCGGAGGAGACACCTGGTCACGGGCTGCTCGCGGGTAAGAAGGTCGTGGTGACGGCCGCCGCGGGCACGGGCATCGGTTTCTCGGCCGCCCGTCGCGCCGCGCTCGAGGGCGCCGACGTCCTGGTGTCCGACTTCCACGAGCGCCGAATGAACGAGGCCCGCGACGCGCTCGCCGCCGAGTTCCCAGGGCAGCGGTTCGAGGCCATCACGTGCAACGTGCAGTCGACCTCCGACGTCGACGCGCTGATCACCGGCGCCGCCGAGAAGCTCGGCCGGATCGACGTGCTGGTCAACAACGCCGGGTTCGGCGGTGAGGGCGAGCTCGTGGACATGACCGACGAGGACTGGGACCGGGTTCTGGACATCACGCTCAACGGCACGTTCCGCGCGACCCGTGCGGCGCTGCGCTACTTCCGGGACGTGCCGCACAACGGGGTGATCGTCAACAACGCCTCCGTGCTCGGGTGGCGCGCGCAGCGAGCTCAGGCGCACTACGCGGCAGCCAAGGCCGGAGTCATGGCGCTGACCCGGTGTTCGGCGATCGAGGGTGCGGACTTCGGTGTGCGCATCAACGCGATCGCACCCTCCATCGCCCGGCACGCGTTCCTGGAGAAGTCGGCCTCCGCCGAGCTCCTCGACGAGCTCGCCGCCAAGGAGGCGTTCGGACGTGCCGCGGACGTCTGGGAGGTCGCCGCGACCATCGCCATGCTCGCCAGCGACTACACCACGTACCTCACCGGAGAGGTCGTCTCCATCTCGTCCCAGCGGGCCTGACCCGCAGTCGGCACCCGGCGGAGGGGATCGAAGGAGGTCAGGCGCTCCGGATCTTCTCGACCTGCCGGGCGAAGGCGTCAACGGCCGTGTCCCGTTCCGCGTCCGACACCGGCCCCGCCGCGTTGGCGACCGTGACGGACACGCCGATACCCCGCACGATCCCGGTGATCAGCACGTTGCCCGTGAGCAGCTCCTGGCCCATCATGTCCATCGCGTTGTTCTGCGTGATGGCGGCGAAGTGCTCCACGCCCTCCGGTGCCTCGAGGGGCAACAGCTGGTTCTCGGCACGGGTCGTGACCTCGGTCCCCTCGAGGGGGATCGTCACGGTCATGGTGGGGCAGTCGGCGATCAGTCGGTCACGATCGTTGAGGCCTGTCGTCACCGTGGTCACCGACACCGCGTACGCGGTGTTCTCGCTCTGGCCCGCCTGGATGGCGATCGCGCCCGGCTCGGCCTGGGCGAGGAACGCGTCCTGGCTGAAGTCGGCGCACCGCTCGGGGTCCACGCGGACGCCGGCGGCGATGTCCTCGAGCGCGCCGACACCTCCGGCGATCTCCTCGGCCGAGACGGGAGCGAGGCCGAGCTCGGGGGCGTCCTCGGCATTGAGGACGAGTTGATCTACGCCGGCCTCGGGGGTGCCCGGCGCTCCGGTGGGCTGCTCCTGAGGCGACTCGCTCGTCGCGGTCGTGGTCTCCGCGGGAGCCGCGTCGTCACCGCTCACGTGGATCGTGCAGGAGGCCAGGCCCAGGGTGAGGCCCACCGCCGCCGAGGCCGCGAGGACCCGGCGACCTGCCCGGCGCGGGCCGGAGGGGCGAGGGGAGGAGAAGACGGTGGAGCGCATGGGGGGAGTCTAGGCAGAAGGAGTCGACGACGGGTGGACCGACGCGGCCAGGCCGGTCCCCGGACCACGCCGGCCTCCGGAGCGCCCCTAGCAAGTGCTTGGTTGGTAGAGTGGTCGGATGACCAGCACGACCAGACGTGAAGAACTCTTGGCGATCGCCGCCGGGCTCTTCGCCGAGCGCGGCCTGCGGGCCACCACCGTGCGGGACATCGCGGACGCGGCGGGCATCCTCTCCGGCAGCCTCTACCACCACTTCTCGTCCAAAGAGGCGATCGTAGACGAGATCCTCCGCGGGTTCCTCGACTCCCTCTTCGGGGACTATCACCGGATCGTCCTGGCGGGCTCGTCGCCCCGGGAGACCCTCGAAGGGCTGGTCCGCGTCTCGTTCGAGGCCATCCACCGTCACAGGGACGAGGTGGCCATCTACCAGGACGAACTCAAGCATCTGCGGGGCAACCCCAGGTTCGACTATCTCCGGGAGCGCACCACCGAGTTCCGTGAGATGTGGACCGACGTGCTGGGCCGGGGCATCGAGTCCGGCCAGTTCCGTCCCGACCTCGACATCAGGCTCACCTACCGGTTCCTTCGCGACACCGTGTGGGTGGCGGTGCGCTGGTACCGGCCGGAGGGCGACGACGACCACGCCGCGATCGCGGACCAGTACCTGCACATCGTGCTCGACGGCCTGGCCGTGGACTCACCCGCCCCACCCGCCTGACACCACCGACCGACCCCACCCACGAGGAGACACATGACCAGCGTGACCGGCCGCGAGGCCTACGTGATCGACGCCGTCCGGACGCCTGCGGGCAAGCGCGGTGGCAGCCTCTCCGCCCAGCACCCGGCGGATCTGGGCGCGCACGTCATCAGCGCGGTGGTCGAGCGCACGGGGATCGACCCCGCGGTGGTCGACGACGTGATCTTCGGCTGCGTGGACGCCATAGGCCCGCAGGCGGGCAACATCGCCCGCTCCGCGTGGCTCGCGGCCGGGATGCCTCTCGGGGTGCCGGGCACGACCGTCGACCGCCAGTGCGGCTCGAGCCAGCAGGCCATCCACTTCGGTGCCCAGGGGATCATGTCCGGCACCCAGGACGTGGTCCTGTTCGGCGGCGTGCAGAACATGAGTGCCCTGCCGATCTCCTCGGCCATGCTCGCCGGGCGCGAGTACGGCTTCGACGACCCGTTCACCGGCTCCACCGGATGGGTCTCCCGCTTCGGCTCCCAGGAGATCTCCCAGTTCAACGGTGCCCAGATGATGGCCGACACGTGGGGTATCTCGCGTCGCGAGATGGAGGAGTGGGCGCTGCAGTCCCACACCCGCGCCCGCGCCGCGATCGCCGAGGGCCGGTTCGCGAACGAGTATGTCCCGTTCGCCGGACTCGAGGCCGACGAGACCACGCGCGAGACCACCCTGGAGAAGATGGCCTCCCTGCCCGTGCTGGCCGAGGGTGGCTCGCTCACCGCCGCCGTGGCGTCGCAGATCTCCGACGGTGCGTCCGCCGGGTTGCTCGCGTCCGCCGAGGCCGTCGAGAGATACGGCCTGACGCCGCGGGCCCGGATCCACCATCTGACCGTGCGCGGCGACGATCCGGTGATGATGCTCTCCGCGCCTATCCCGGCCACCCGGTGGGCGCTGGAGAAGACGGGACTGACGATCGACGACATCGACGTGGTGGAGATCAACGAGGCGTTCGCCCCCGTGGTGTTGGCGTGGATCAAGGAGATCGGCGCCGACCCGGCCCGGGTGAACCCCAACGGCGGCGGAATCGCGCTCGGGCACCCGCTCGGCGCGACCGGTGCCAAACTCTTCGCCACCCTGCTCAACGAGCTCGAGCGCACCGGCGGCCGCTACGGTCTGCAGACGATGTGTGAGGGCGGCGGCACCGCCAACGTGACGATCATCGAGCGACTCGACTCCTGACGCCCCGCGTCAGAGGCGCCGCACCACGAGACAGGCCCCGCACCACCCGGTGCGGGGCCTGTGAGGTGTGTCGGCCTGCTCTCGTGGTCAGCCTTCGGCGGAGAGGGTGTCGAGCCCGAGGCCGCCGCCCTCGCCGCCGCCGAGCAGGCCGAGGAGGCTGCCGAGGCCGCTGGCGTCACCCTCGCCGGTCGCCGAGGACAGCGTGCCGAGGGTGTCCTCGGTCGACAGTCCGCCGAGGCTGCCCTGGATCGCATCGAGCGGGTCGCCGACGAGCACGGA
>NZ_JAALDV010000078.1:0-9592 GCF_014145045.1 Dietzia sp. DQ12-76 | reverse complement strand
CGGCAGGCCCCAGCGGGAGCGCGGCGGGGCGACGGATGGCCCGGGCGGGGGGACGGGCGGCAACCGGAGCAGTTCGTCGTAGACCGCGGCGTGGACTCGCGCCACACCGGGGACGTGGTCGATCTCCACCGGCGGCAGGTACCCGCACTCGAGGATGAGGCACCCCGTGCCCAGCGCCCGGTCGGTGAGCGTGTGCCGGAACCGCACCGCACTGATCCGGCGCAGTGGCACGTCGACACACCGTCGTGTCGACCCCGCCGGCCGGTAGAGCACCCGCTCGTCGGTCACCACCAGATCGGTGCGCGCCCACCGCAGCGCGGGCCACAGGCCGAAACGCAGGACCACGAGGAGGTAGACCCCGGCCACCATCGCCCAGGTGGCGGCGCGGTCGCCGGCGTGGACCACCTGCGTCTCGATGAATCCCCCGGCGATCCCGGCGAGACCGGCGCCGATCACCGTCACCAACCCGGGACGCACGAGCGCCCGCCAGTGCGGGTGACTGTGGACGAGCAGCGTCTCCCCCGGCGCGAGAACCGAACGGACGAACCCCACGGGTCAGCCGCCCCACCGGTCGTCGGCGGGGCGGACGTGGGTGACGTCCCCGGCGGCCACCGCCACCTCTCCCTCCGGGGTGACGACGACGAGGCGGCCTTCCCTGTCGACACGATCGGCCTGACCGGTCCGGACGACGTCCCCCGGAAGGAGGACGCGCACCTCGGCACCGAGCGTCGAGCAGGCGTCCGAGTACTCGGCCAGCAGCTCGTCCGAGATGGTCGACCCGCTCCCCCTCTCGCATCCGCGCCACTGTTCGTGCCGGCGTGCCAGGGCCTCGAGGACCGCCCGCGCAACGGCGTCGCGGTCGGTGACACCACCGGCGAGAGCGAGCGAGGTGGCGTGCGGGATGGGCAGCTGTTCCCGGGTGAGCGTCACGTTGATCCCCAGACCGACCACCAGCGCCGGTAGTCGGAGGTCGAAGTCGCCCTCCGCGGGCACGGTCGTCATCTCCGAGAGGATCCCCGCGATCTTGCTCCCGTCGACGAGGACGTCGTTGGGCCATTTCAGGGTGGCGTCCACCCCGCCCGCGGTCACCAGACCGTCGCGAACGGCCAACCCCGTGACCAGCGGAAGCCAGCCGAACAGGGCGGGCGAGACCGCGCCGGGACGCAGCAGGACGCTGAGCGCCACCTGCGTCCGCGGCGGCGCCGTCCACGTCCGCCCGAGTCGTCCCCGACCGGCGGCCTGGTACTCGGCCAGGAGCACACTGCGGTCCGCCGCACCCTGTACCGCACGCTCGATCGACTCGGCGTTGGTCGAGCCGGTCTCCTCGAGCACCTCGAGTGAGGTGTAGGGCGCGTCCGGCGTCCCGACCAGCGCACGCCGGAGGGCCTCGGCGTCGAGTGGGCGCGGGGATCCGGGTCCGGTGTCTGCGTGCACGAGGACCAGAGTAGGTCCGAACCCCGCCCGACGGCGCCGCCGGTGCGGGGCAGTATGCCGGGTCACGTCGTCACGGATCCGGCCGAGTCGTTAGAGTCTTACAACATGACGACTGCCTCAGAACCGGACGTGAGTGACGACGTCCCGACCGACGCTGCGACGCCCGACATCCACACGACCGCCGGGAAACTGTCCGAACTGCGTCGGCGCCTCGACGAAGCCCGTGCCCCGATGGGACAGGCCGCGATCGACAGGATGCACGACAAGGGTCTGATGACGGCCCGCGAG
Source organism: Dietzia sp. DQ12-76 (assembly GCF_014145045.1). NCBI lineage: Bacteria > Bacillati > Actinomycetota > Actinomycetes > Mycobacteriales > Dietziaceae > Dietzia > Dietzia sp. DQ12-76. The sequence continues at coordinate 7,870 of NZ_JAALDV010000078.1, read as the reverse complement.
AGGATCGAGAACCTCCTCGACCCGGGTTCGTTCGTGGAGATCGACGCCCTCGCCCGCCACCGCGCCACGACGTTCGGCCTGGCCGAGCGCCGGCCGCTGGGAGACGGTGTCATCACCGGGTACGGCACCATCGACGGCCGCAGCGTCTGCGTGTTCTCGCAGGACGCCACCGTCTTCGGCGGCTCGCTCGGAGAGGTCTACGGCGAGAAGATCGTCAAGGTCATGGACCTGGCGCTCAAGACCGGACGCCCGATGATCGGTATCAACCACGGCGCCGGTGCCCGCATCCAGGAGGGTGTGGTCTCCCTCGGTCTCTACGGCGAGATCTTCCACCGCAACGTCCAGGCGTCCGGGGTCATCCCCCAGGTGTCCCTGATCATGGGCCCCTCCGCCGGCGGCCACGTCTACTCCCCCGCCCTCACGGACTTCACCGTGATGGTCGACAAGACCTCGCAGATGTTCGTCACAGGTCCGGACGTCATCAAGACGGTCACCGGGGAAGAGGTCACCCAGGAGGAACTGGGGGGCGCCACCACCCACATGACCAAGTCCGGCGTCTCCCATTACACCGCGAGCGACGAGCAGGACGCCCTCGACTACGTCAAGGACCTGCTGTCCTACCTTCCCAGCAACAATCGTGCCGAGGCCCCCCGGTTCCCGGTCCCGCCGATCGAGGGCGCGATCGAGGACAACCTCACCCTGGACGACCACGAGCTGGACACGATCATCCCGGACTCCTCCAACAGCCCGTACGACATGCACGAGGTCATCTCGCACATCGTCGACGACGGCGAGTTCCTCGAGACCCAGGCGCAGTACGCCATGAACGTGATCGTGGGCTTCGGCCGGGTCGAGGGCCGCAGCGTCGGTGTGGTGGCCAACCAGCCCACCCAGTTCGCCGGCTGCCTGGACATCAAGGCGTCCGAGAAGGCCGCCCGCTTCGTCCGCACCTGCGACGCCTTCAACATCCCCATCCTCACCCTCGTCGACGTCCCCGGCTTCCTCCCGGGTACCGGACAGGAGTTCGACGGGATCATCCGCCGCGGCGCGAAGCTGCTGTACGCCTACGGTGAGGCCACCGTCGGCAAGGTCACCGTGATCACCCGCAAGGCCTACGGTGGGGCCTACGACGTCATGGGCTCCAAGCACATGGGCGCGGACATCAATCTGGCGTGGCCTACGGCCGAGATCGCGGTGATGGGCGCGTCGGGGGCCGTGGGGTTCGTCTACCGCGACCAGCTCAAGCAGGCGGCGGCCAACGGCGAGGACGTCGACGCGCTGCGCCTGAAGCTCCAGGCCGAGTACGAGGACACCCTCGTCAACCCGTACGTCGCCGCCGAGCGCGGGTACGTCGACGCCGTGATCCCGCCGTCGCACACGCGCCTGCAGGTCGCCCAGGCACTCCGCCTCCTCGACCGCAAGGTCGTCGAGGTGCCCGCCAAGAAGCACGGGAACATCCCGCTGTGACCGCCGCAGAGCAGCAGGACCCGGTGGTGGGCGCGGGCGGGGACGCGACGACGGCACCGGCGGAACCGTTCTTCCGGGTCGTGCGCGGCAACCCCACCGCGGTCGAGGTCGGCATCCTGTCCGCCGTCCTGGCGACCGCGCAGGGCAACGCCGTCCACGAGGGCGAGTTCCCCACGGGCATCAAGGACGACTGGGGGTCTTACGAGGAGCGACTGCGGCCGCCGTTCGGGTACAACCCCACGTCGTTCCTCAACCGCCGCCAGTACTGAGCCCGGCCCCCCTGGCGACATCCCACAGCCGCCCCCGACCCTGCACGCCCGCGCGCACCGACGCGCCGGCACGAGTGCAGCGGTGGGGGCGGCGGCGGTTTCCGCACCCCTTCACCACCGCGCCCACCCGCCGCCACACGCACCGTCGCCCCGCCGCGGGGGTCCGCGGCCGTGGCTACGCTGGGCCCATGATCAGAGTCGTCCTCGCCTCCGCCTCCCCGTCCCGCCTACGGATCCTCCAGCAGGCCGGGGTCGACCCGCTCATCCGCCACCCCCAGGTCGACGAGGACGCGCTCCAGGCCGCTCTCGCCGAGGGGACCCCGCATGTACGCGTGGTGGAGGAACTGGCCCGGGCGAAGGCGCAGGACGTCCTCGACCGTGAGGGCGAGTCGCTCGCGGACGAGGCCCGGGGGGCCGGGGCCGACACCCTCGTCGTCGTGGGCTGCGATTCGATGCTCCTGGTCGACGGTCGGCTCGAGGGCAAGCCGCACACCTACGAACGGGCGATGGCGCGGTGGCAGAAGATGCGGGGTCGTCACGGGGTCCTCATCACCGGCCACGCCGTCGTGCTCGCCGACCTCACCGGGGACGGGCCCCTCGTCGTCACCGGGCGAGCGACCGACACCTCCGACACCACCGTCCACTTCGGCGCTCCCTCGGACTCCGACCTCGATGTGTACCTCCGCACCGGCGAACCCCTCGAGTGCGCGGGCGCCTTCACCATCGAGTCGCTCGGCGGGTGGTTCATCGACCGGATCGACGGCGACCCGTCGAGTGTCATCGGACTCAGTCTTCCGCTGTTGCGGCGCCTCCTCGAGGACGCCGGGATACATGCACACCAGGTGTGGCGGCCTGAGCTTCGCGCCTGAACAGCTGGTCAGAGAGGCCGAGTCCCGAAGCACCCGACCCCACGGAGCAGCTCACGGACCCCCAATCCCACACATGAGGGGGGCCTCTCATTAGACTGCTGGAGAATATCGGTCCCCCACCGGGCGCACCGGTCTAAGAGACGTCCATCACCAGGAGGCCCTGAGTGCCCAGTCATGCCAGCTCTCACATCACCAAGGTCCTCGTCGCCAACCGCGGCGAGATCGCCGTCCGTGTGATCCGCGCGGCGAAGGACGCCGGCCTGGCCAGCGTGGCCGTGTACGCCGAGCCCGACGCCGACGCCCTCTTCGTCAAGCTGGCGGACGAGGCCTTCGCCCTCGGAGGCACCACCTCCGCGGAGTCCTACTTGGTCTTCGACAAGATCCTCGACGCCGCCGCCAAGTCCGGCGCCGACGCCATCCACCCCGGGTACGGATTCCTCTCCGAGAACGCCGACTTCGCGCAGGCCGTCATCGACGCCGGCCTGATCTGGATCGGCCCCCCGCCGAACGCCATCCGTGACCTCGGCGACAAGGTCACCGCGCGGCACATCGCCGAGCGGGCCAACGCGCCGATGGCGGCCGGCACCAAGGACCCCGTCGCCAATGCCGACGAGGTCGTGAAGTTCGCGGAGCAGTACGGCCTGCCCATCGCCATCAAGGCCGCCTTCGGCGGCGGCGGGCGCGGGATGAAGGTCGCCCACGAGATGTCGGAGGTCGCCGAACTCTTCGACTCGGCCACCCGTGAGGCCACCGCCGCCTTCGGCCGCGGCGAGTGCTTTGTCGAGCAGTACCTCGACAAGGCCCGCCACGTCGAGGCGCAGGTGCTCGCCGACCAGCACGGCAACGTCGTCGTGGCCGGCACCCGCGACTGCTCCCTCCAGCGCCGCTTCCAGAAGCTCGTGGAGGAGGCCCCCGCCCCGTTCCTCACCGACGAACAGCGCAAGCGGATCCACGACTCCGCCAAGGCGATCTGCAAGGAGGCCGGCTACTACGGCGCCGGCACCGTCGAGTACATGGTCCAGGGCGACACCATCTCCTTCCTCGAGGTCAACACCCGGCTCCAGGTGGAGCATCCGGTCACCGAGGAGACCGCGGGCATCGACCTGGTCCTGCAGCAGTTCAAGATCGCGGAGGGCGAGGTCCTCGAGTTCACCGAGGACCCGACCCCGCGCGGCCACGCGTTCGAGTTCCGCATCAACGGTGAGGACGCCGGCCGTGGCTTCCTGCCCGCCCCCGGCACCATCACGGCGTACCACGAGCCCAGTGGGCCGGGTGTCCGCGTCGACTCCGGAGTCGAGCAGGGCGACACCATCGGCGGCCAGTTCGACTCGATGCTCGCCAAGCTCATCGTCTGGGGCGAGGACCGCGACCAGGCGCTGGCACGGTCGGCCCGCGCGCTCGCCGAGTACACGGTCGAGGGCATGGCCACCGTCATCCCGTTCCACTCCCACGTCGTCGCCAACCCCGCCTTCGTGGGAGACGGGAAGGGCTTCGACGTCTACACCAAGTGGATCGAGGAGGAGTGGGACAACCCGATCGAGCCGTGGAGCGCCACCGGCGCCCCCGCCGACGACGACGAGCCGGTCGAGCGGAAGAAGGTCGTCGTCGAGGTGGACGGCCGTCGCGTCGAGGTCTCGCTGCCCGGCGACCTCGCCTTCGGCGGATCCCATAACGGTGGCACCGTCCGCCGCAAGGCCAAGGCACGCACCCGTGGTGGGGCCGCCGGTGCCGCCGCCTCCGGGGACGCCGTCTCCGCCCCGATGCAGGGCACCGTGGTCAAGGTGGCCGTCGAGGAGGGCCAGGAGGTCAAGACCGGCGAACTCATCGCCGTCCTCGAGGCCATGAAGATGGAGAACCCGGTCACCGCGCACAAGGACGGCGTCGTCACCGACCTCTCCGTGGACGCCGGAGCCGCGGTCACCCAGGGCACGGTGCTCTGCGAGATCAAGTGATCCGCTGACCCCACCCGCATGAGACGTCGGCGCCGCCCACCCGGGCGACGCCGACGTCTCATGCGGGGAGCGCCGTCAGGACTGCGTCCCTCCCCCGCGGGGTTCGTACCCGGTCAGCCCGGGTGGTCGACCACCGGTTCGGCTACGGCGGGATCGACGGTCGCCTCCACCAGGAACTCGCGGATCTCGGGGACGCCGCGAAGGAAATGATCGGCTTCGTCGTCGGACTCCGTCACCTGGCTCGCCCGCTCGGCCTCGACCCGTTGCTCGAACATCCGGACCTCCCGCTCGACGCGGTCGGGACCCCAGTCCAACACTTCCGCCATGAGTTGGGCGACTTCTCGAGCACAGGCCACGCCTCCGTGCTGGTACTCCATCGAGATCCGGGTGCGGCGCACCAGGACGTCCTCCAGGTGCAGCGCGGACTCCGCCAGCGCGGCGTAGACCACCTCCACCCGCAGGTAGCGGTCGGCGCCGACGAGGGATTCCAGCAGATCCGGGCGGTCCGCAGCCAGATCGAGCACGTCCTCGAGGAGCGAACCGTACCGACCCAGCAGGTGCTGGACCTGTTCCTCCCTGATCTCGTAATCGTCCGCGATCCGGTCCGCGCGGTTGACCATCGCCGGGTAGCCGTCGGCACCGAGGAGCGGGATGCGATCGGTGGTCGAGGCCGGAACGGTCTCCGCGCGCTCGGGCCCCAACTCGGCCACCGCGGCGTCGACCGCATCAGCCGCCATGACCCGGTAGGTGGTGTACTTGCCGCCCGCCACCACCACGGCCCCGGGTGCCGCGCGCATCACCGCGTGTTCCCGTGAGAGCTTGGCGGTCGAGTCGGCCCCGCCCGAGAGCAGGGGGCGAAGGCCCGCGTACACGCCGCGGACGTCGTCTCGATCGATCGGGGTGGTGAGAACGGCGTTGACGTGTCCGAGGATGTAGTCGATGTCCGCCCCCGTCGCCGCCGGGTGGGCCAGGTCGAGTTGCCAGTCGGTGTCGGTCGTGCCGATGATCCAGTACTCGCCCCAGGGGATCACGAAGAGCACTGACTTCTCGGTCCGAAGGATCAGGGCCGCCTCGGAGTCGACCTTGTCGCGGTCCACCACGATGTGAACCCCCTTCGAGGCACGGACCGTGAAACCGCCCACCTCCCCCAACATCTCCTGCAGATGGTCCGTCCACACCCCGGCCGCGTTGAGCACCACCTCGGCGCGGACATCGGTCTCCGCTCCGCTCTCGGCGTCGCGGACCCGCACCCCGGTCACCCGGTCGCCGTCCCGCAGGTACCCGATCACCTGGGTGGAGTTGGCGACCACCGCACCGTGGAGCGCCGCGGTCCGGGCGAGGGTGAGGGTGTGACGGGCGTCGTCGACCAGGGTGTCCCAGTACCGGATGCCGCCCACCACGATGTCCTCGCGAAGACCGGGGGCCAACCGGTGCGCACCCGCGCGGCTGTAGTGCTTCTGCGGCGGGACGCTCTTGGCGCCGCCCATGAGGTCGTAGAGGACGAACCCCGCGGCCATGTAGGGGCGTTCCCAGAACCGGCGGGTCAGCGGGAACAGGAACTTCAGGGGCTTGACCAGGTGCGGGGCCAGTCGGGTCATGCTGAGTTCGCGCTCGTGGAGGGCCTCCGCGACGAGCCCGAAGTCGAGTTGTTCCAGGTAACGGAGCCCCCCGTGGAACATCTTGGAGCTGCGCGAGGAGGTACCGGCGGCGAAGTCGCGCGCCTCCACCACCGCCACGCTCAGGCCGCGCGTCGCCGCGTCGACGGCGCTGCCGGTGCCCACCACGCCCCCGCCCACGATCACGAGGTCGAAGGACTCCTCGGAGAGCTTGCGCCACGCCTCGACCCGGCGTTCCGGGCCGAGTACGGACCTGGATCTGTTCGTGGGCATCGTGCTCCCTCCGGGGCCGGGTATCGGATTCCGGCCGGTCGCGCCCGACTCTACGCCCGGCCGGACGTAGTCTGGCGACGTGACGCGTAACACCTTCATCCTCGCGATCGACCAGGGGACCACGTCCTCGCGGGCCATCCTCTTCGACCACGACGGCCTGCCGGTGCCCGCGGCGACCGCCCAGGTCGAACACCGGCAGATCCTGCCCCGGGCCGGATGGGTGGAACACGACCCGTTGGAGATCTGGGAGAACGTGCGCACCGCCATGGCCCAGGTGGCCGGCCACGCCGATCTCGAACCGGCACTGGTGAGCGCGATCGGGATCACCAATCAGCGGGAGACCGTGGTGGTGTGGGAGCGGGAGACCGGCGAACCGGTGTACAACGCGATCGTCTGGCAGGACACCCGGACCTCCGGGATCTGCTCCCGGTTGGCCGCAGCGCACCCGGACGGAGACGACCGGTTCCGGGACGCCACCGGACTGCCCCTGTCCACGTATTTCGCGGGTCCGAAGATCCGCTGGATCCTCGATCACCTCGATTCCGAGGGGCGGCGGGGCACGGAGCGGGCCGAGGCCGGAGAGCTGTTGGCCGGGACCATCGATTCGTGGCTGGTGTGGAACCTGACAGGTGGCCGCCGCGGCGGCACCGACGGCGAACCGGCCCTGCACGTCACCGACGTCACCAACGCCTCGCGCACCCTGCTCATGGACCTGCGGACCCTCGACTGGTGTGACGAGCTCTGCCGCGAGATGGGGGTGCCGCGGGCGATGCTGCCCGACATCGTGCCGTCCTCGGGGGTGATCGGTCACGTGACCGAGCGACGAATGTTCGGCGGCACCCCCATCGCGGGGATCCTCGGTGATCAGCAGGCCGCAATGTTCGGCCAGACCTGCTTCGACCCCGGCGATGCCAAGAACACCTACGGGACCGGCGCGTTCCTCCTTCTCAACACCGGCACCACGCCCCAGTTCAGTGACAACGGTCTGCTCACCACCGTCTGCTACCAGCTCGGGGACGCCGACCCCGTGTACGCCCTGGAGGGCTCCGTCGCGGTGGCGGGCTCGCTGGTGCAGTGGCTGCGGGACAACCTCGGGGTGATCTCGAGTGCCGAGGAGACCGAGGATCTCGCCAAATCCCTCCGGGACAACGGCGACTGCTACCTCGTGCCGGCGTTCTCCGGGCTCCTCGCCCCGCGGTGGCGTCCGGACGCGCGCGGGACGCTGGTGGGCCTGACGCGGTTCCACACGCGAGCACACCTGGCGCGAGCCGCGCTCGAGGCCACGGCCTTCCAGTCCCGCGAGATGACCGACGCGATGGCCGCCGATGCCGGTGAGACCGCCGACGCGCTGCGCGTCGACGGCGGGATGGTGGTCAACGACTACCTGATGCAGTTCCAGGCCGACATCCTGGGCATCGACGTGA
>NZ_JAALDV010000077.1:0-7207 GCF_014145045.1 Dietzia sp. DQ12-76 | reverse complement strand
CCGGCAGGAGGGGCATCCGGTAGGGACCGTCTACCTGGGGTTCTGTGCACCGGGACTCGCTCCGTGGTCGACGGAGCTGGAACTACGAGGCGGCCGCGACGCGATCCGCCGGGCTGCTTGCGACGCGGCCCTCGACCGGCTGGTGGGGATCGTCGGCTACCGCGGGAACGAATCGGGCGCATGAGGCGTTGTACCCCGTGATGCCGAACATCCAGATGACCACGCTGCCCCACCCGGACCACCGGAGCGGCCCCCCGTTGCTCCGGGAGACCCTCGGGACGGTGCTCCGCGGACTGAGGGGCGAGACGGGACGGACCCTGAGGGACGTCGCGGACGCGGCCCGGGTGAGTCCCGGGTACCTCTCCGAGATCGAGCGCGGACGCAAGGAGGCCTCGAGTGAGCTCCTCGCGTCGATCTCGGGCGCTCTCGACGTGTCCCTCGGGGAGATCCTGATCAGGGCCGCCGTCCAGGTCTCGCCCCCGGGCACCGTCCCGGCCCCGGGGACCGTGTCACCGCGGGAACCGGTCCTCGCGGCCTGAATCCCGCCCCGGCAACGCCCGGTGGTCGCTCCCCGGCGTAGTTCGGTACCGTGGTAACGACCCGTCGTCCGAATCGGCAGAAGGACACTACGCAGCGATGGCCAATCCGTTCACCAAGGCATGGCGCTACCTCATGGCGTTGTTCGATTCGAAGATCGACGAGAATGCTGACCCCAAGGTCCAGATCCAGCAGGCGATCTCGGACGCACAGCGCCAGCACCAGCAGCTGTCCCAGCAGGCGGCCGCCGTGATCGGCAACCAGCGGCAGCTGGAGATGAAGCTCAACCGGCAGCTGGCCGACATCGAGAAGCTGCAGGGTTCGACGCGGCAGGCGCTCCAGATGTCCGAGCAGGCCCGCCAGAACGGTGACGCCCAGAAGGCGACCGAGTACGAGAACGCCGCGGAGGCGTTCGCCGCCCAGCTCGTCACCGCCGAGCAGAACGTCGAGGACCTCAAGGGTCTGCACGACCAGTCGCTCCAGGCCGCGGCCCAGGCCAAGAAGGCCGTGGAGCAGAACGCGATGGTCCTCCAGCAGAAGGTGGCCGAGCGGACCAAGCTGCTCAGCCAGCTGGAGCAGGCCAAGATGCAGGAGCAGGTCAGCGCGTCGCTGCAGTCGATGTCCGAGGTCTCCTCCGGAGGAAACACCCCGAATCTCGACCAGGTGCGGGACAAGATCGAGCGGCGGTACGCCAACGCCCTCGGTTCGGCCGAGCTCGCCCAGAACTCCGTTCAGGGCCGGATGCTCGAGGTCGAGCAGGCGTCCACGCAGATGGCCGGGCACAGCCGTCTCGAGCAGATCCGCGCGTCGATGAAGGCGGAGGGTGGCCAACTCGGGCAGGGCACCGGTTCGGCGTCCCAGCTCCCTCAGGGGCAGCCCCAGGCCGCGACGTCGCCGGAGCAGCAGGCGCAGACCGAACAGCAGTGAATCGTGCGAGGACGGGCCGCCGGTGAGGACGCCGGCGGCCCGTCCTCGTCCGTCGTGAAAGGGTGGGCACGTGACTCTGACGGAGTTCAGGGCCCGGACCGTCGAGGCCTTCGGGGACCTGCGAGCCGATCATCTCGTACGTTCCCATCACCTCGGGGCGTTCGACGGACGCACGGCGGAGGAGGCCATCGACGCCGGCGCCCCGGTCAAGCAGGTCTGGTTGGCCCTGTGCGCCGAGTTCGAGGTTCCCGACTCGTTACGTTGACACCCGGGCGGCGTGTCGTTGCCCCTCGAACACGCGTTCGCCTATAGTCGGGGCACGTGATGACGGGAGTGCCCGTCCACAGGGCGCCGTCCCTCCACAGTGAAGGGGTGCCGGGCTCGCGCGAGTCGTTCGTGTCGTACCCGACCCGTAGCGTCCGCGAGAGAGCAGACCACACAGACCATCCGGCACGACACCGGTGGTCGAGCACGAACGGAGAACATCATGGCCCCCAAGAACACCGCCAAGTCGGGAACCCGGACCGGCGTCGCCCCGAATCGGGAGCAGGCACTGGAGCTGGCGCTCGCCCAGATCGACAAGGCCTACGGCAAGGGGTCGGTCATGAGGCTCGGGGACGACACCCGCCCGCCGGTCCAGGTGATCCCCACCGGCGCCCTGTCGCTCGACGTCGCACTCGGAGTCGGCGGGTTCCCCCGCGGGCGCGTCGTGGAGGTCTACGGTCCGGAGTCGTCGGGTAAGACCACCGTCGCACTGCACGCCGTGGCCAATGCGCAGGCCGCCGGTGGTATCGCCGCGTTCATCGACGCGGAGCACGCACTGGATCCCGAGTACGCCCGCAAGCTCGGTGTGGACACGGACAACCTCATCGTCTCCCAGCCGGACACCGGCGAACAGGCGCTCGAGATCGCGGACATGCTGGTCAGGTCCGGATCCATCGACATCCTGGTCGTCGACTCCGTCGCGGCGTTGGTGCCGCGGGCGGAGATCGAGGGCGAGATGGGCGACAGCCACGTGGGACTCCAGGCCCGCCTGATGAGCCAGGCGCTCCGGAAGATGACCGGTGCGCTGCACAACACCAACACCACCGCCATCTTCATCAACCAGCTGCGCGAGAAGATCGGGGTGATGTTCGGCTCGCCCGAGACCACCACCGGCGGTAAGGCGCTCAAGTTCTACGCCTCGGTCCGCCTGGACGTGCGCAGGATCGAGACCCTGAAGGACGGCGCGGATGCGGTGGGTAACCGCACCAAGGTCAAGGTGGTCAAGAACAAGATCGCCCCGCCGTTCAAGATCGCGGAGTTCGACATCCTCTACGGGGAAGGCATCAGCCGCGAGGGATCGCTGATCGACATGGGCGTGGAGAACGGGTTCGTCAAGAAGTCGGGTTCCTGGTTCACCTACGGTGCCGACCAACTGGGGCAGGGCAAAGAGAATGCCCGCCGGTATCTGAAGGAGAACCCCTCGGTTCGCGATGAGATCGAGCGGAAGATTCTCGACAAGCTCAACATCGGGGCCGGTGCGGAGCTCGCGGAGATCGAGGCGGAGGCAGATGAGGACGCACCCATCGACGTGGTGCCTGTCGAGTTCTGATGAGTGTCCGGGAGCCTGATTCCGACGAGCGGGTGCGGCGGATCACATCGGAGCAGCTACGCGCGGCGATCGCCGCGGTGGAGGCCAGGTCGTCAGGGAGCTCGGATCTGCCACCGTTGGCGCCCGAGGCCCACGACGCCGCGACTGCGGCCCTCCGACTCCTGCGCCACCGTCCCCGTAGCGAACACGAACTCCGCGAGAGGCTTCTGGGTAAGGACCACGCGCCGGCCGCCGTGGACGCAGCGCTGGCCAGGGTCCGGGTCTGGGGCCTGGTGGACGACGCCGAATTCGCATCGGAATGGGTCAGAGGCCGCCGACGCCGACGCGGACGGTCGCGTGGCGCCCTCGAGCGGGAGCTCCGCGAGAAGGGTGTCGCCGAGGCCCACATCGCCAGGGCGGTCTCCCACATCGACGAGTGCGACGAGCATGACCACGCCGCCGAGCTGGTGCGGGCGCGGCTCGCGCGCCGGCCGACCGGGTCCCGTCGCGCCGCCGACCTCCAGGGGGAGCGGCGCAGGTTGGTGGCGTTCCTCGGACGTCGGGGTTATCCGACGGGGTTGGCGATGACGGTGGTCGATGCCGAATTGGCGGCCCAGGTGTCGCCCTGAGTACCCTGGCCTGCGTGGATACTCTCGTGACCGACCAGCAGACGACCGCCGGAGACGCCGGTGTCGAGCGTGTCGAGCGTGTGGAGGGGCGCACCTATCAGGTGCGGACCTTCGGATGCCAGATGAACGTCCACGACTCGGAGCGGCTCTCGGGTGTACTCGACGAAGCGGGATACGTCCCGTTCGAGGGCGAGGCGGATCCCGTACGGGGCGCACTGCCGGACCTCGTCGTGTTCAACACCTGCGCCGTCCGTGAGAACGCCGATAACCGCCTCTACGGCACGCTCGGCCATCTGCGACCGTGGAAGGACGCCAACCCGCGGATGCAGATCGCAGTCGGGGGCTGCCTCGCGCAGAAGGACAAGGACGTGGTGGTCTCGCGGGCACCGTGGGTCGACGTCGTCTTCGGCACCCACAACCTCGGTCACCTCCCCACCCTGCTCCAGCGTTCGCGCCACAACGAACGAGCCGAGGTGGAGATAGCCGACTCGCTCCAGCACTTCCCGTCAACCCTCCCCGCGACTCGCGAGTCCGCCTACGCCGGCTGGGTCTCCGTGTCGGTCGGCTGCAACAACACCTGCACCTTCTGCATCGTCCCGTCCCTCCGCGGCAAGGAGGTGGACCGGCGTCCCGGAGAGGTACTCGCAGAGATGCGGGCGCTGGCGGACGAGGGTGTCCTCGAGGTCACCCTGCTGGGTCAGAACGTCAACGCTTACGGGCGCTCGTTCCACGACCCTGCCGAGCCGTCCGACAGGGGAGCCTTCGCGAAGTTGCTGCGCGCTGCCGGTCGGGTCGAGGGAATCGAACGGATCCGGTTCACCTCGCCCCATCCGGCGGAGTTCACCGACGACGTCATCGAGGCGATGGCCGACACCCCCGCCGTGTGCCCACAGCTGCACATGCCCCTGCAATCGGGCTCGGATCGTGTGCTCCGGGCGATGCGGCGGTCGTACAGGTCGGAGCGCTTCCTCGGCATCCTGGACAGGGTGCGTGCCGCGATGCCGCACGCGGCCATCACCACGGACATCATCGTCGGTTTTCCCGGCGAGACCGAAGAGGACTTCCAGGCCACTCTCGACGTCGTCGAGAAAGCACGCTTCACCAGCGCTTTCACGTTCCAGTACTCACCGCGACCGGGGACGCCGGCGGCGACGATGGACGAGCAGATCCCCAAGTCCGTGGTGCAGGAGCGCTACGACAGACTGATCCGGCTCCAGGAGCGGATCACCCTCGAGGAGAACGAGAAGCAGGTCGGTCGTGAGGTCGAGCTGCTCGTCACGGCGGACCAGGGGCGAAAGGACGCCGCGACCGCTCGGATGACCGGCCGGGCCCGCGACGGCCGCCTGGTGCACTTCGCCCCGGTGGGGGAGCACGCCGGGCGGATCCGTCCCGGCGACGTGGTCACCACCCGAGTCACCTCGGCGGCACCACACCACCTGCTCGCCGATGACGGAGTGCTGACCCTGCGGACGACCAGGGCGGGCGACAGGCACGAAGCCGGTGAGAAGCCGGAGACGCCACCGATCGGGGTGGGGCTCGGACTGCCCACCCTGCGGAGGGCCGCCGACACCCCCGACACCACCCCGAAGGGATGCCCCACGTGAACACCGCTGACCGCCCCGACCCGATCGAAGGGATTCTGGAGTCCGGCACCGTCAACTCGGAGCTCCGTCAGAAAGATCGGGTCCTGGGCCACACTCTCGTGATCGGCAAGGCCTATCTGGCGTCGGCTCTCCTGATCGTGCTGCTCGCGGCCGCACTGGTGTTGCCCCACAGTGACGGGGTGCGCGGTCTTGATGTGTTGTTCTTCACCGAAGCGGCCCGGGCCCAGGAGACGTCGCTGCCGTCCCACGTGTTCGTCCTCATCTATTCGGCCGGTGCCATCCTGTTCGGCGCGGTCATGATCATCACCCAGAAGTGGTGGGCGGCGGGGATCGCGTGGGGCGCGAGTTGTGTCGCCGCCGTCTACGGGATGCTCGCGATCTGGCTGCGCCAGTCCGGGCGAGGACCCGACCCGGATTTCCGGGACTTCGGGGCCCCCGGGATCGGGATGTACGTCAGCGTCATCCTGGTGCTGCTGCTGGTGATGACACTGGCGGGCGTGCTGTGGGCGCGGACGCCGGAGCAACGAGAGCTCGAGGACTCGCTGCGCCACCGCGAGTGAACCGGAGCCCCACCGTTCAGGGGGTCCTGCTCACGTCTCCCGCCTCAGAGGCGGGGCTCAACTGACGATCGTCGTGCTCAGCGGGTGTCGACAGCGTTCTCGGCGGCCTCTGCCCACTCCCTCCACTGCGTGGCCTGCGCGCGGGCCTTCTCCGCATCCTTCGACCTGCCCGCGGCTTCGGCCTTCGCCGCCTGCTCTTCGAAATCGTCCACGCGCACCCAGAACTGGGCGGCGCGGGCCTTGGCCTCGGGGTCGGTCCGTCGCCACTCCGCGTCCGCCGCATCGGACACGGACCTCTCCAGCGCCCGGATCCTTCCCTCGAGCTCTCCCATCCGCTCCCGCGGGACCTTGCCGATCTCCTCCCAGCGGGTCTGGAGTTCCCGCAGGGCCGTGCGCGCGGCGGTGAGGTCCTTCTGGGGATCGATCCGGCCCGCGTAGTCGGCGAGCAGCGCCTCTTTCGCATCCGCGTTGCCGGCGAACTCGGCGTCCCTCTCGGCGGCCGCGGCATGGCGGGCGTCGAAGAACGTGTCCTGGGCCGCCTTGAACCGCTTCCACAGCGCGTCATCGGCCTCGCGGGGTGCGCGGCCCGCGGCCTTCCACTCGTCCATGAGCCGCCTGAACGCGGTCGCCGTGTCATTCCAGTCGGTCGAGCCCGAGATCGCCTCGGCGCGCTCGACCAGCTCTTCCTTGACCCGCTTCACCGATGCCCGATTGCGGTCCAGTTCCGCGAAGTGCGAACCCCGGCGACGGTTGAACGCCTCGCGCGCCTTGGAGAAGCGCTTCCACAGGGCGTCGTCGGTCTTGCGATCGATACCTCGGATGGTCTTCCACTCGTCGAGGATCTCCCGCAGGCGATCGCCGGCGGCCTTCCACTGGGTGGAGGACTCCCCGATCTCCTCGGCCTCGACGGCCAGCGCCTCCTTGCGTGCGATCGCGGTCGCGCGTTCCTCCTCCTTACGGTGGCGCGCCTCGGCCTCGACGGCGCCGGACCGTTCGATCACTGTCACCAGCCGGGCCGCGAGGGTGTCGAGATCGCCCACCGCGGCCGCGGTCGGGAGCTGTTCGGCGAGCGTTTCGGCGGACGCGCGCGTCTTGCGCGCGTCCTGCGGGTGAGACTCGAGACGGGCCTCGAGGAGCATGACCTCGGCCACCAGATCGTCGTACCTGAGGCCGAAGTGTGCCAGGCCCTCTTCCGGAGCGCCGGCCTGCCAGGATCCCACCTGCCGCTCTCCGTCGGAGGTCTTGACGAACACCGCGCCGGAGGCGTCGACCCGTCCCCACTCGGACGGGTCCGACGCCCGGGCGATCCGCGTATCCGGGGTCGCCGACGCCCGCGGTCCAGCCTTCCGGGCGAGGGCGGCGGGCGAGGGCGCACCG
>NZ_JAALDV010000076.1:0-12199 GCF_014145045.1 Dietzia sp. DQ12-76 | reverse complement strand
CTCGGCCTTCGCTCCGGGCAGCTTGGCCGTGACCTTGTCTCCCGCCCTGCGGGCGCGCCACGTGAGACCCGGCTGGCCGGCGGTGTCGACCGAGGCGAGCAGGAGCGCTCCGAGCAGCGCGACGTCGGTGGCCAGGCCGGTGGTCTTGCGGCTCTTGGCGGCGGAGTCGGACTCCGCCCAGAAGTCGTTGCGGGTGACGGTCGTGGGCAGGTGCGACGCCGTGAGTGCGAGGGCCGACAGGCGGGGGGCCTTGCCCAGTGCGAAGAGCACGCCCGCGCCGACCTTGACCCCGGCGAGAGCCTTGACCAGCGTCTCGGTGTCCTTGGTGACCGGCGGCACCGAGGTCGTGACGTGCTCGTTGACCGCCTGCTCGCCCTTCTCCACCAGGGGCGCGGCCTTGTCCACGAGCGGGGCCGCCTTGGCGACATGGGCCTGCGGATTGCGGAGTGTCTCCACGCCGTCGATGACGAACACCGTGGCGAGCATGGGTCGTGCGAGTCGTCGGATCATCGTTCCTCCTGGGAATTGGGATGCGTGGTCGAACCTAGTGAAAACCCCGGCGACTCGCCTCCGGTCCGGGAACCTCGCATGTCGCGGACCGCGCGGACCCGCGTGATGCGCTGGGGCGATCGGTCATGGAGGGCCGAGATAACGATTCCGACAAGCTCCTCGCCCCGGGCTGTCGTCGGTCACCAGCCGCGTTCCCGCCACGTTCTCAGGCTCGGCCGCTCGTCCCCGAGTGTGGTGTCATCGCCGTGTCCGGGATGGACCACCACGTCGTCGTCGAGCACCCCGAACACCCGGGTCTCGAGGTCGTCCATGAGGGTGGCGAACTGTTCCGGAGTGGCGGTCTTCCCCGGGCCACCGGGGAAGAGGGAGTCACCGGCGAACAGGTGGGACCCCTCCGCGGTTCGGAGCAGGAGCGCGATGCCGTCCGGGGTGTGGCCACGCAGACCGATCACCCCGACGCGCAGATCCCCCACGACGATCTCGTCACCGTGAGAGACGTGGCGGTCCGTCGGTACGTGGATCTCTTCGGCGTCACCGGGTGAGGCGATGGTCCTCAGGCCGAGGGCCTCGACGGTCTCGGGGAGACCGATCCAGTGGTCGGCGTGCAGGTGGGTCGTGACCACCTCTCGCACCCCGGGGGCCTGCGTCTCGAGGTGGGCGATGAGCTGGGGGGCGTCGTTGGCCGCGTCGACGAGGAGTGCCTCGCCGGTGGAGACGGACTCGATCACGTAGACGTTGTTGTCCATCTCTCCCACGGAGATCTTGGACAACCGCGCCGGGCCGACGGTCCAGCGCTCGCCGGTCAGGCGACCGCCCAGACGGCCGGAGTAGCCCTCGGTGAGGGTGATGTGCGCGGGAACTGAAGCGGCGGAATTCGACATAATTGCAGGCTACTGGTGTCGACGGCGGTCTGCGACGGGAAGCGTGTCGGGGTTCGTTGGTACCTTCGTCTGCGGGACGGCGGCCATGCGGCGCGCACGGCCACCGCCACGGGTCCGTGGCGACAGCCCCCTCGGAAGGAGTACCCATGGTGGACCGTCTGGTCGTCCGCGGCGCACGGGAACACAACCTCAAGGGCGTGGACATCGACGTCCCGCGCGACGCCCTGATCGTCTTCACCGGATTGTCCGGCTCCGGCAAGTCCTCGTTGGCGTTCGACACGATCTTCGCCGAAGGTCAGCGTCGGTACGTCGAGTCGCTCTCCTCCTATGCGCGCATGTTCCTCGGGCAGATGGACAAGCCGGACGTCGACTTCATCGAGGGGCTCTCCCCGGCGGTGTCGATCGACCAGAAGTCCACCAACCGGAACCCGCGGTCGACCGTGGGCACGATCACCGAGGTCTACGACTACCTCCGTCTGCTCTATGCGCGGGCGGGTGTGCCGCACTGCCCCACGTGCGGAGAGGTGGTCTCGCGTCAGACCCCTCAGCAGATCGTCGACCAGATCCTCGCCGGCGAGGAGGGCGTGCGGTTCCAGGTCCTCGCGCCGGTCGTGCGCACGAGGAAGGGGGAGTTCGTCGACCTGTTCGCGCAGCTCGCGGCCGACGGGTACAACCGTGTGCGGGTCGACGGTGAGCTCCACACCCTCGCGGAACCGCCCACGCTCAAGAAGCAGGAGAAGCACGACATCGAGGTGGTCGTCGACCGACTCGCCGCGAAGCCGTCCTCGCGACAGCGCCTCACCGATTCCGTCGAGACCGCGTTGGGCCTGGCGGACGGCGTCATCGTGATCGACTATGTGGACCTCGACGAGACCGACCAGGCCCGGCGGCGTCGGTTCTCCGAACACATGGCCTGTCCCAACGGCCATCCGATCGGCCTGGACGACCTGGAACCCCGCGCGTTCTCGTTCAACTCGCCCTACGGCGCCTGCCCGGTCTGTGACGGACTCGGGTCCCACCTCGAGGTGGATCCCGACCTGGTGATCCCCGATCCGGAGCGGTCGTTGGCCGACGGCGCGATCGCACCGTGGTCGGGGGGTCAGAGCGCCGACTACTTCCAGCAGCTGCTCTCGGGACTGGCCGACGACCTGGGCTTCGACCTGCGTACGCCATGGCAGGACCTGCCCGCCAAGGTGCGCAAGGCGGTGCTCGGCGGGGCGTCGACGAAGGTGCGGGTGCGGTACAAGAACCGCTACGGCCGGGTCCGCACGTACGACGCCAAGTTCGAGGGCGTCATGTCGTTCCTCAAGCGCCGGCTGGAGCAGACGGAGTCGGAATCGCAGAAGGAGCGCTACCAGGGGTATATGCGGGAGGTCCCGTGTCCCACCTGCGAGGGGACCCGACTCAAGCCGGAGATCCTCGCGGTGACCATGACGGGCCCAGGCGGGCGCGAGCGGTCGATCGCGGACATCTCGCGGATGTCGGTCGCGGACTGCGCGCAGTTCCTCGACGGGCTGGAACTGGACTCCCGCCAGGAGATGATCGCCGGCCGGGTCCTCAAGGAGATCCAGGCCCGTATGGGGTTCCTCCTCGACGTGGGACTCGACTACCTGTCCCTGGACCGGGTGGCGGGCAGTCTGTCCGGTGGCGAGGCCCAGCGGATCCGGCTGGCCACCCAGATCGGGTCCGGCCTCGCCGGAGTGCTGTACGTCCTCGACGAACCCTCCATCGGTCTGCACCAGCGGGACAACCGTCGTCTCATCGACACGCTCGTCCGGTTGAGGGACCTGGGGAACACGCTTCTCGTGGTGGAGCACGACGAGGACACCATCCGCGCGGCCGACTGGATCGTCGACATCGGCCCGTTGGCCGGCGAGCACGGGGGACGCGTGGTGCACTCCGGGGACTACGCCGGGCTGCTGGCCAGCACGGAGTCACTGACGGGTGACTATCTGGCGGGTCGGCGGTCCATCGCGGTGCCCGAGACGCGGCGCGGACTGAACCCGGAGAAGATGCTCCACGTACGCGGGGCCCGGGAGAACAACCTCAAGAACGTCGACGTGATGTTCCCCGGGGGCGTGCTGTGCGCTGTCACCGGGGTGTCCGGGTCCGGAAAGTCCACCCTCGTCAACGACATTCTCGCCACGTCCCTCGCCAACCAGCTCAACCGGGCACGCCAGGTTCCAGGTCGGCATTCCCGCATCGACGGGGTGGAGTCGTTCGACAAATTGGTGCAGGTGGACCAGTCGCCGATCGGGCGCACGCCGCGGTCCAACCCGGCCACGTACACCGGGGTGTTCGACAAGATCCGGACGTTGTTCGCGGCGACCACCGAGGCCAAGGTCCGCGGCTACAAGCAGGGGCGGTTCTCGTTCAACGTCAAGGGCGGGCGATGCGAGGCGTGCCAGGGGGACGGCACCCTCAAGATCGAGATGAACTTCCTGCCGGACGTCTACGTCCCGTGCGAGGTGTGTCAGGGCGCCCGGTACAACCGCGAGACCCTCGAGGTCCACTACAAGGGCAAGACCATCGCCGAGGTGCTCGACATGCCGATCGAGGAGGCGTGCGAGTTCTTCGAGCCGATCACGTCGATACACCGGTACCTCAAGACGCTCTCCCAGGTCGGACTGGGGTACGTGAGGTTGGGCCAGTCGGCGCCGACCCTGTCCGGTGGTGAGGCGCAGCGGGTCAAGCTCGCGGCCGAGTTGCAGAAGCGGTCGAGTGGACGGACCGTCTACATCCTCGACGAGCCCACCACGGGTCTGCACTTCGAGGACATCACCAAGCTCCTCCTGGTGATCCAGGGGCTGGTCGACAAGGGCAACACCGTCATCGTGATCGAGCACAATCTCGACGTCATCAAGAGTGCCGACTGGGTGATCGACATGGGGCCCGAGGGTGGGGCCGGTGGAGGTGTCGTCGTGGCGGAGGGCACCCCCGAGCAGGTGGCGACGGTGCCCGAGAGCCACACCGGACGCTTCCTCGCGCAGGTTCTACCCACCGTGCAGGAAGAGCCCGCGGAGGGTCGTCGGCCCGCGGG
Organism: Dietzia sp. DQ12-76; assembly: GCF_014145045.1. Classification (NCBI taxonomy): domain Bacteria; kingdom Bacillati; phylum Actinomycetota; class Actinomycetes; order Mycobacteriales; family Dietziaceae; genus Dietzia; species Dietzia sp. DQ12-76. The sequence continues at coordinate 7,768 of NZ_JAALDV010000076.1, read as the reverse complement.
GAAGCAGGCCGGCAGAGCCGCCGCCCGCACGACGGCCAGCAAGAAGACGGTCGCGAGCAAAGCCCCGGCGAAGAAGGCCGCCGCGGCCAAGGCGGCACGCAAGGCACGGGCGCTGCGCTGATCGGATGCCCGGTGGGGAAGACCGTGGCGTCACCCCGCGGGCCGGTCGGAGCCGGGTCAGAAGGTCAGAGCGACGTCAGTAGACCGGCCCGGTGAACTTCTCGCCGGGTCCCTCGCCGGGTTCGTCGGGAAACGCGCTCGCCTCTCGGAACGCCCGCTGCAAGCCCTGGAGGCCGTCCCGGACCACGCTTGCCTGCGGTCCGAGGTACTCGGCGGACCCGGTCACGAGACCCGCGAGGGAGGTGATCAGCTTCCGGGATTCGTCGAGGTCGAGGTGCGGGCTCGCGGTCGGGTCGTCGTCGGACAACCCGAGCTTCTCCGCCGCGGCGCTCATCAGAACGACGATCGAGCGGAAGATGATCTCCTGGGCGGGAACGTCCGCGAGTTCGACGATCTCGACCTCGCGGGCGTCGAGGTGGTCTTCGAGAGAGGTCTCGGCGGCCGCGTCGTCGGAGGGGTCAGTGGACGCGGGGTGGTCGGTGTTCATGCCGAATACTGTCCCACGGGTATCTCGACGCCGGGCGGCCGGACCGGTTTGGGGGTCCCCCGCAACACTGGTACAGTTCTCAGGTGACTGTGGGAACCCGCTATGTGGTGGGTTCCGACGTCCAAGAGGAGCCCGATCTCCCACCATCCGACGCCTCAGGTAGTTTGATGGTCACCACCCCCGGCGAGGGGCCCGCGAGCTGATCGCGGGCGAGTCGTCGTCGACGGGTGAGGAGTGAGAGGCCCCCCGGTATCCGTGCCGTGGGGCCTTCTCGGTGTCACCGGTGTGTCCGGCGGCGCCGCGGGTACCTCGAGGGCGGATGCGCGACCGCGCCAGTGGTCGCGGACAGACGCACCATCTACCGAGGAGGGCCCATCAGCGCCGAAGCACGTGTCAACGAACGAATCCGTGTCCCCGAAGTCCGACTCGTCGGCCCCGGGGGCGAGCAGGTGGGGATCGTTCGCGTCGAGGATGCACTTCGTCTGGCCCTCGAGGCCGATCTGGACCTCGTCGAGGTCGCGCCCACCGCGCGCCCGCCGGTCTGCAAGATCATGGACTACGGAAAGTTCAAGTACGAGGCGGCGCAGAAAGAGCGCGAGTCGCGGAAGAACCAGCAGCAGACCGTGGTCAAGGAGCAGAAGCTCCGGCCCAAGATCGACACCCATGACTACGAGACCAAGAAGGGGAACGTCGTCCGTTTCCTCGAGAAGGGTTCCAAGGTCAAGGTGACGATCATGTTCCGCGGTCGGGAGCAGTCCCGCCCCGAACTCGGGTACCGGTTGCTGCAGCGACTGGCCGACGACATCACCGAGTACGGATACGTCGAGACCAGCGCCAAGCAGGACGGCCGCAACATGACCATGGTCGTGGCCCCGCACAAGGGAGCCAAGACCCGGGTCAAGGCGCAGGAGTCGAAGGTCACCGACCCCGCCTCGGAGTAGGACTCCGGCACCACACCGACCACCGGACGCACGTCGTCCGCTCACCCGAGACCCCTCCGGTCTTTCGGGACGAACCATGTGAGGAAGACCGATCATGCCGAAGATGAAGACCCACAAGGGCACCGCCAAGCGCTTCCGGAAGACCGGGACGGGCAAGTTGGTGCGCCAGCAGGCCAACCGCCGCCACATCATGGAGAAGAAGCCCACCAAGCGCACCCGTCGTCTCGACGGTCGCACGGACGTCGCGCCGGCCGACGTCCCCCGCATCAAGCGGCTCCTCGGGCTCTGAGCCCTCTCCCATACGTAGTACTTCCGGTCACCGTCGAGGTGGCCACCCAGATCAGTGAGGATTGACCAGTGGCACGCGTGAAGAGGGCAGTCAACGCCCAGAAGAAGCGTAGGACCGTACTCGAGTCCACCAAGGGCTACCGCGGACAGCGTTCGAGGCTGTACCGCAAGGCCAAGGAGCAGATGCTCCACTCGATGACCTACAGCTACCGCGACCGTCGTGCACGCAAGGGCGACTTCCGGAAGCTGTGGATCACCCGCATCAACGCGGCGGCCCGCGCCAACGACATGACGTACAACCGCTTCGTCCAGGGTCTCAAGCTCGCGGGCGTCGAGGTGGACCGCAAGGTGCTCGCCGACCTGGCCGTCACCGACCCGGCCGCCTTCACGGCGCTGGTCGAGGTCGCCCGTGGCGCACTGCCGGCCGACGTCAACGCGCCGGCTGCCTGACACCTGCGACTTGACGCACAGCACCCGGCCCGGGCAGGGCACCGGACGACCCGCGGATCCGTTCACCGAACGGACCCCGCGGGTCGTTTCCGCATCCAAGCTCCACCGGGCCGCTGCCCGCCGAAAAGCTGGTCGCTTCCTCGCGGAGGGGGCGAACTCGGTCGAGGCGGCCCTTGCGGCCGGCGTCGCGATCGAGGTGTTCTGCGGCGAGGACTCGCTCGAGCGGTTCTCCGACCTCGTCACCACGGCGTCGGCGTCCGGGCTCGCCGTCTCCGTGGTCACCGATCGCGCGGTCAGGGTACTGTCCGACACCGTGTCGCCGACGGGGATCGTCGCGCTGTGTCGTTCCGTCGTGCGGGAGCCCTTCGCGTCTGATGACTCCTCCGCGTCCGACGGGCCCTCCGCGTCCGACGGGCCCGACGACACCGGCGAGCGTGGTCCGCGGCTCGTGGCGGTGGGCCAGGCGCTGGCCGAGCCGGGCAATGTCGGCACCCTCGTGCGCGTCGCCGACGCGCTCGGCGCCGACGCGGTGTGGCTCACCGAGGGTGCGGCGGACCCGGAGAACACGAAGGCCGTCCGCGCCTCGGCGGGCAGCCTCTTCCACCTTCCCGTGGTGCGGGGGGTCGCCGAGTCGGATCTGATCGGTCGGGCCCACCGCCTGGGCCTTCAGGTCGCCGTGGCCACAGGTGACGGTGAGGTGGACATCGAACACGCCGGACAGGAGCTCTCCCGGCCGACGGCGTGGGTGTTCGGCAACGAGGCACACGGCGTCCCGGCCGAGCTGGCCGCTCGCGCCGATCTGCGGGTGCGGATCCCCATCCGGGGGAGAGCCGAGAGCCTGAACATCGTCACCGCGGCCTCGATCTGCCTCCACACCAGCGCGCGCCTGCAGGCCGCCTCCTCGTGACCGCCACCCTCACGGCCCGCGGCCTGGGCGCCGCGCGGGGAGCTCGCTCACTGTTCGCCGGACTCGACCTCGTCGTCGCCGAGGGGGACGTCTGGGGCCTCACCGGCCCCAACGGTGCCGGCAAGTCGACCCTGCTCCACGCACTGTCCGGCGAACCCGACGCCGAGATGACGGGGACGGTGACCGTCAGCCCACCGGACGCGACGGTCGGTCTCCTGCGTCAGCAGGTGGATCGTCACGACGACGAGGCGGTGCGTGGCTTCCTCCATCGCGTCACCGGGGTCGCCCACGCGCAGGCGCTGATGGACGATCTCGCCGCGCGGATGGCGGACTCGGCCTCGGCGGCCGAGGCTTACGGTGACGCCCTCGAGAGGTGGCTCGCGCTCGGCGGTGGAGACCTGGACGAGCGGATCCCGGTGGTCGCCGCCCGGCTCGGCCTGGACGGGGCCGCACTGGACCGGCCCATGGCGGCGCTCTCGGGTGGTCAGGCCGCCCGCGTCACCCTCTGCGCGGTGGTGCTGAGCCAGTACGACATCCTGCTGCTGGACGAGCCGACCAACGACCTCGACCTGGCGGGGCTCTCGGTGTTGGAGGACTTCATTCACACCGAGCGGCGTCCGATGGTGGTGGTCAGCCACGACCGTGAGTTCCTCGCCAGATGCGTGACCGGGATCGTCGAACTCGACTCCGCCCAGAGGCAGATCACGGTGTTCGACGGAGGGTACGAGTCCTACCTCACCGAACGCGCGCTGGCGCGGCAACGGGCGCGCGAGGCGTATGCGGAGTACGCGGGCCGGGTCGGTCAGCTCAAGGAGCGCATGCAGACCCAGAAGACGTGGCTCGACAAGGGCGTGCGCACCACCATGCGGAAGTCGGGAGGCAGGGACGCGGAGAAGGACAAACACATCCGAAACCGCGCCGGACAGCGGTCGGAGAAGCAGGCCGTGAAGATCTCCCAGACCCAGCGCGCGATGGAGCGGCTCGACGTGGTCGCCGAGCCACGTAAGGAGTGGGAGCTGAAGATGGAGATCGCGGCCGCACCCCGGTCGGGGTCCGTCGTGGCCGTCCTGAGCGAGGCGGTCGCCCGCCGTGGCGATTTCGTGCTCGGTCCGGTGACCCTGCAGATCGATGCGGGGGACCGGGTGCTGATCTCCGGTGCCAACGGATCCGGCAAATCGACGCTGCTGGGTCTGCTCGCCGGAGATCGACTCCCGGACGCGGGGCGGGTGAGAACGGGAGCAGGGGTCGCGGCGGGACGCGTCGACCAGGTCCGCTCGGAGTTCGGCGGGCCGGGATCCCTGCTGGACACGTTCTGCGCTGCCGCGGACCCGGAGGGGTTGCACCCCACGGAGGGCAGGACGCTGTTGGCCAAGTTCGGACTGGGCGGTGAGCACGTCGCCCGGTCGTGCGCCTCCCTTTCCCCGGGGGAGCGGACCCGGGCGGCGCTGGCCCTGTTGCAGCAGCGCGGCGTCAACCTGCTCGTGCTGGACGAGCCCACCAACCATCTGGACCTGCCCGCGATCGAGCAGCTCGAGAGGGCGGTGGAGGCCTTCGACGGCACGGTCCTGCTGGTGACCCACGACCGGCGGATGCGGCGGGGTTTCCGGGTGACCCGCGAGCTGCTCGTCGTCTCCGGCGCTGTCGACGAGGTCCGCTGACAGGCGGGAGCACGTGGGCCGGGGCGTCCGATCCCGATCGACTATCCTGGTCCGGGATGCCGCCGGCGATCGCCGGAGATCGCCGTGACGGGGAGGACGAGAGCACAGGTGAGCGAAGACACGAGCGCTGTCGAGGTGCGGATCGACGAGGAATCGCTGGCGCACTACGCGGCGCAGGCCGAAGCGGCGTTCGCCGCCGCCGCCGACCTCGAGGCGCTCGCGGCGGCCAAGACCGCCCACCTGGGTGACCGCAGCCCGATCGCGTTGGGGCGCCGGACACTCGGATCGCTGCCCAAGGAGCAGAAGGCCTCCGCCGGGAAGGCGGTCAACGTGGCCCGGGGCCGGGTCCAGCAGGCGTACGACACCCGGCTCGCAGAGCTCCAGGCAGAGCGTGACGCCGCCGTCCTCGTGGCCGAGACGCTCGATCTGACCGTCCCGTCGGGCCGGGCGCCCGTCGGAGCCCAACACCCCATCACGATCATCACCGAGCAGGTCATGGACGTGTTCGTGGCCATGGGGTGGGAGATCACGGAGGGCCCCGAGGTCGAGGCCGAGCACTACAACTTCGACGCACTGAACTTCCTCCCGGATCACCCTGCGCGCACACTGCAGGACACCTTCCACATCGCCCCGGAGGGCAGCCGGCAGGTCTTGCGCACGCACACCTCGCCCGTGCAGATCCGGACGATGCTCGACAGGGAGCCCCCGATCTACGTCGCCTGCCCGGGACGGACCTTCCGCACCGATGAGCTCGACGCCACCCACACACCGGTCTTCCACCAGGTCGAGGGGCTCGCGATCGACAAGGGCCTGACCATGGCGCATCTGCGGGGCGCGCTCGACGCCTTCGCCCGCGCCCTGTTCGGTCCGGAGACCCGGACCCGGATGCGGCCCAACTACTTCCCGTTCACCGAGCCCTCGGCCGAGGTCGACGTGTGGTTCCCGCGGAAGAAGGGTGGCGCCGGCTGGGTCGAGTGGGGTGGGTGCGGGATGGTCCATCCCAACGTTCTGACCGCCTGCGGTATCGACCCGGAGGTCTACTCGGGGTTCGCCTTCGGTATGGGTCTCGAGCGCACCCTGCAGTTCCGCAACGGACTGTCCGACATGCGGGACATGGTCGAGGGGGACGTGCGGTTCTCGCTGCCCTTCGGCATCCGCGCCTGACCACCACCCCCTTCCACCCGATAAGACGAAGGACCCCCACAGTGCGAATTGCGCAGTCCTGGCTGACCGAGATCCTGCAGCGGGCCAACGACGGCTGGTCGGTGACCCCGGCCGAGCTCGACGCGGGGTTCGTGCGGGTCGGCCTCGAGGTCGAGGGCGAGCCGGAGCAGCTGCCCGAGATCAGGGGTCCGCTCACGGTCGGCCGGGTCAGCAGCATCGAGGAGCTCGAAGGATTCAAGAAACCCATCCGCTTCTGCCTGGTGGACGTGGGCGCCGACGAACCGCAACGGATCGTCTGCGGTGCCCGGAACTTCGCCGCGGGAGACCTCGTGGTGGTGGCGCTGCCCGGGACCGTCCTGCCGGGCGGCTTCGAGATCGGTGAGCGCACGACCTACGGCCGGCCCAGCGAGGGCATGATCTGTTCGGCGTCCGAGCTGGGTATCGGTTCCGACCACAGCGGCATCATCGTGCTCGCCGACGGGACCGCGGAGCCCGGTGACCCCGCCGGCCCGGTACTGGACGCCGGGGCGGTGCTGGACGCGGGCGCGGCTGGGTCCGACACCGTCATCGAGCTCAACGTCACGCCGGACCGGGGCTACTGCCTGTCGGCGCGCGGTCTGGCCCGCGAGCTCGCGTGCGGATTCGATCTGGACTTCGCGGACCCGGCCACCGAGCTGGGGCTGCCCGCCGGGAGTGAGACCTGGCCCCTGGTGGTCGCGCCGGAGTCGGGCGCGCAGCGGTTCGCCCTCCGCCGGGTGACCGGGATCGACCCGTCCGCCCGCACGCCGTGGTGGATGGTCCGTCGACTGCTGCTCTCGGGGGTGCGTCCGATCTCGCCGGCGGTCGACGTGACCAACTACGTGATGCTCGAACTCGGGCATCCCATGCACGCGTTCGACGCCGGGACGCTGCGCGGTGGTCTCACCGTCCGGCGGGCCCGAGCGGGGGAGGCGCTCACCACCCTCGACGACGTCGAGCGCTCTCTCGACCCCGAGGACGTGGTGATCTGCGACGACCGCGGCCCGATCTCGCTGGCCGGGGTCATGGGCGGCGCGGACACCGAGGTCTCCGGGGATACCACGGACGTGCTGCTGGAGGCCGCGGTGTGGGACGCCCTCGCGGTGTTCCGGACGATCCGCCGCCACAAGCTCCCCAGCGAGGCGGGCAAGCGGTACGAGCGTGGTGTCGACGCGGCCGCGACGATCGCCGCTCTGGACCGGGCCGCGACGCTGCTCGCCGACATCGCCGGCGGCTCCGTGGAGGCCTCGCTCACCGACGTCGGATCCGCCCCGGTCATGCCGACCATCGCGTTCGACGCGAGCAGGCCCTCGCGCGTCGCCGGGGTGGAGTATCCGTCGGGCACCGCACGGCGCCGACTGGAGCAGATCGGGTGCGGCGTCTCGGGGGACGACGAGGTGCTGCTCGAGGTCACCCCACCGACCTGGCGCCCGGACCTCACGCTGCCCGCGGATCTGGTGGAGGAGGTCGTGCGGCTCGAGGGGTTGGAGGACATCCCGTCCGTTGTGCCGTCCGCCCCCGCGGGTCGTGGTCTCACCGCTGCCCAGCGGGGTCGCCGCGCGGTGGGCCACGCCCTGGCGGCCGCCGGGCATGTCGAGGTGTTGACGTCGCCCTTCTGTGACCCCTCGGTGTTCGACGCGATGGGGCTGGCCGACGACGACGAGCGGCGCAACACCATGTCCGTGGTCAACCCCCTGGAGAGCGACAAGGCGCATCTCGCCACGACGCTGCTCCC
>NZ_JAALDV010000075.1:0-2307 GCF_014145045.1 Dietzia sp. DQ12-76 | reverse complement strand
GCGGCCGGCACCGCGGTCGGTGGCCGCGCCCGCGGTGCCGCCCCGGTCTACCGGGGCGCGGAGTGCGCCCGATCTCCCAGAGCCGAGGTGAACGCCCATGCATCGCGGACGATGGTGTGGAGATCGGTCCGGGTGGGAGTCCACCCCAATTCGGTCATCGCTTTCTCGCTCGAGGCGACGAGCACCGCCGGGTCGCCCGCCCGGCGTGGCGCGACCACGTCCGGGATCGGGTGCCCCGTGACCTCGCGGCACACGTCGATCACCTCGCGGACGGAGAATCCCTCCCCGCTCCCGAGATTGAGCACCCGGTGGACGCCGGGCCGGTTGGATTCCAGTGCCAACAGGTGGGCATCGGCGAGGTCGGCGACGTGGATGTAGTCGCGGACACAGGTCCCGTCGGGCGTGGGCCAGTCGTCGCCGAAGACCTTGATGGCGGACCGGTGTCCGAGGGCCACCTGCAGCACCAACGGAATGAGGTGGGTCTCGACGACACGGTTCTCTCCCACCGGACCGTGGGCGCCGGCGACGTTGAAGTAGCGCAGGCTCGTGGCAGCGAGCCCGTGGGCCGCGGCGTACGAGGTGATCGCGTGATCGATCGCCAACTTGGTGGCGCCGTAGGTGTTGGTCGGCCGGGTGGGCATGTCCTCGGTGATCGGGATCTGCTCCGGCTCGCCATAGGTCGCCGCGGTGGAGGAGAAGACGAGGTTGGACACGTCGGCGGCGCGCATCGCCTCGAGGAGCGCGAGAGAGGTCACCACGTTGCCCCGCCAGTACTCCCCGGGCTTCTCCACCGATTCCCCGACGAGCGAGCGGGCGGCGAAGTGCACCACGCCGTCGAAGCCGGGCCCCGACCGCAGGACCTCGCCCGCCAGATCGGCCACGTCCCCCTCGATGAACGTCGCCGCCGCGGGGACGCCGTCCCTGTTGCCGGTGGAGAGGTCGTCGAGGATCACCACCTCGTGTCCGCGCTCGACGAGAACCGTCGCACAGACCCCGCCGACGTATCCGGCTCCTCCCGTGACGAGCAGTCTCACGGGAGGATCTCGACCTGGATCGCGTGCGCGTGATCCCCGTCGAGCTCCACCGTGTGACCATCACCGGAGTCGAGTTCGACGAGGTGGCCCCGCCGGGTGGCGGTCACGGTCTTCAGCGGCTCGACGCCGGCCGCGCGAAGCTCGGAGATCAGGTCGGTGTCGATCTGGACGTTCTCTCCGATCGCCTGGATCCGGACGCTGTGCGGGATGTCCGTGTCCAGGGCGGACAGACGGGTGAAGGCGGACTCGTCGGCCATCGTGGAGGCGTAACCGATCTTGTCGAGTCCCGGGATCGGGTTGCCGTACGGGGACGTCCTCGGATCCTCCAGGACCTCGATCAGCCGCCGTTCCACGTCGTCACTCATCACGTGCTCCCAGCGGCACGCCTCGGCGTGGACCTTCTCCAGCTCCAGTCCGATCACGTCGACGAGCAGCCGCTCGGCGAGACGGTGCTTGCGCATGACGTCCACGGCCAGGTCCCGGCCGCTGGTGGTGAGTTGGAGATGCCGGTCGGGTGCCACGTGCACCAGGCCGTCGCGTTCCATCCGCGCGACCGTCTGGCTCACGGTCGGTCCGCTCTGCTCGAGTCGCTCCGCGATGCGGGCCCGGAGCGGGATCACACCCTCCTCCTCGAGCTCGTAGATCGTGCGGAGGTACATCTCGGTGGTGTCCACCAGGTCTTTCACGCTGAATCCTCCACGTCGGATCGTCGCAGGTAGGGGTTCCCGGTGGTTGACGATCCCCTCCGGGTTCACAGACGAGACTACCGCCGGTCCTCGAACCGGGGTGGGGAGCGGGCAATCGGGGGCCGGGTCAGGTCCCGCCGCGTAGATTCGGGGGGCGTACATCTCGGTGATCCCACCGGGTGTGGGTCGCCGGGAGCGTCCCGGTGAGAGGGGAGGACGGGTGGCAATGGCCGGTATCCGGGACGGCGTCGCCGCGGCGGTGGTGTGGAGTCCGTCGCTGATGGAGTACAAGCACTCCGCCGACCATCCCATGAGCCCCCGCCGACTCGATCTGACGATGTCTCTCGCGACTGAACTGGGAGTTCTGCAGGGCGTGGAGATGCTGGACCCCGGTTCGGCGAGTGACGAGGAGCTGCTCCGCGTCCACACGTCCCGCTACATCGGCGCGGTCAAGGCGGCCGGCGGCCTGCCACCCGGCGAGCACTACGGCATGAGCCACGGGCTCGGCACGGCGGACAACCCGACCTTCCCGGCCATGCACGAGGCGAGCGCCGCGGTGGCGGGTGGGACCCTCGCGGCCGCGCGGG
>NZ_JAALDV010000074.1:0-13664 GCF_014145045.1 Dietzia sp. DQ12-76 | reverse complement strand
CGGGGACGGCGGGGGCGCAGAGCCTCGATCCCGGATCCCTGGTGCCGAGCGTCGCACCGGGCAGCCTGCTCGGGGTCCCGTCACTGAGCGTCGCCGCCCTCACGCAGTTGGGCGCCCCCATCCCGCTGACGTCCGTGCTCGGTTCGGTCGCCGCGGCCGGGTCCGGTGACTTCCCCCGCCCGGGCAGCTCCCAATCGCCCTCGGGGCCCGTCTCCACGCGCGACGGTTCGATCACGCAGACGACGGTGCGCGACATCGCCCCGCTGTTCCCGGGGTCGCTGAACCCCGTCGACCGCCGGGCGGAGGTCTGGACCGTCACATCGGCATCGATGCAGCGGACCGTCCGGGTCGAGGTGTACCGGGCGCCGGACGGCGTGGACGCGCCGAACGTGTATTTCCTCGACGGCGTGGGAAGCGAATCCCCGTCGGGGTGGAGCACCGGCATGGGCTGGGGCGACCCGGCCCTGCGCGACCGCGCGGTCAACGTGATCGCGCCGACGGGCGCTCCGGCCTCCATGTGGTCGGACTGGCAGTCCGACGACCCGGTCCTGGGGCCGAACATGTGGGAGACCTTCCTGATCGACGAGTTGCCCCCGTTGCTGGAGGCCGGTCTGCCCGGCGCGGCCGCGCCTCTCGCGCACAACGGCAGCTGGGGCGTGATGGGGTTGTCGATGGGCGCGTCCGCCGCCGTCCATCTGGCCAACACGAACCCCGGCATGTTCGACGCCGTCGCCGGGGTCAGCGGGGCCTATTCCACGACCGACGAACTCGGGTACCAGTACGCACGGTTGACCGTGGCCGCGCGGAACGGCGACGTCACCAACATGTGGGGCCCGCGGGGCTCCCAGGCGTGGCGGGACCACGACACGGTGTCCGACCCGTCCGGCCTCGCCGGCAAGACCGTGTACCTCAGTGCCGCCACGGGTCGGGTGGGCTCGGCCGAGCTGGGTCATTTCGGCAGCAACGAGATGATCCTGGTGGACGGGCACATCCTGGAGAAGGGCTCCTACGAGAGCACCAGGCGGCTCGAGTCCGAACTCGCGGGGGTCCCGGGGGTCGATCTGCGGATGAACTACATGCCGACCGGCATCCACAACTGGCCCGTCTTCGTGACCCAGATGCTGCCGGGGATGGATCACATCCTGTCGGGTCTGGCGCCGGCGGTCCCGAGCGCCCGGCCGGCGTCCGGGGGAGTGGATCCCGGTTCCGCCGGCTCGGCGGGGTCGCTGGGGTCGACCGGATCGGCCGGCTCCCTCGGCGGCTGACGCCGATTTGGGGCCCGGCCACCGGGAGCCCTACACTGGAACAGTTGCCCGTGGTGGCCGAGTCGAGAGATCCGGCCGGGGCGACATGACCGCGTGTGTCGGGTCGGAATCCGGCACACATCTGAACAAGCCTGGTCAGGAGAACCATGATCCAGCAGGAGTCGCGACTCAAGATCGCCGACAACACGGGTGCCAAGGAGATTCTCTGCATCCGCGTTCTCGGTGGATCCAAGCGTCGCTATGCCGGCGTGGGCGACATCATCGTCGCCACCGTCAAGGACGCCATCCCCGGTGGCAACGTCAAGAAGGGTGAGGTCGTCAAGGCCGTCATCGTGCGCACCGCCAAGGAGCGCCGTCGCCCGGACGGGTCGTACATCAAGTTCGACGAGAACGCCGCCGTCATCATCAAGAACGACAACGACCCGCGCGGGACCCGCATCTTCGGGCCCGTCGGTCGTGAACTGCGCGACAAGAAGTTCATGCGCATCGTCTCGCTGGCTCCGGAGGTGCTCTGACATGAAGGTCCACAAGGGCGACACGGTGCTCGTCATCGCCGGCAAGGACAAGGGCGCCAAGGGCAAGGTCATCCAGGCCTACCCGGCGCAGGAGAAGGTTCTCGTCGAGGGCGTGAACCGCATCAAGAAGCACACCGCCAACTCGGCTGCCGAGCGTGGTGCCTCCTCCGGTGGCATCGTCACGCAGGAGGCCCCGATCCACGTGTCCAACGTGATGGTCGTGGACGCCGACGGCACCCCGTCGCGCGTCGGAATCCGCACCGACGAGAACGGTAAGCGCGTCCGGGTCTCGCGCAAGACCGGGAAGGACCTGTGACCATGACCGACACCGCACTTCCCACCGCGTACACCCCGCGCCTCAAGGCCCGGTACAGCTCCGAGATCAGGCCGGCGCTGAACGAGACGTTCGAGTACGCGAACGTCATGCAGATCCCCGGCGTCGTCAAGGTCGTCGTCAACATGGGCGTCGGCGACGCCGCCCGTGACGCCAAGCTGATCAACGGCGCCATCAACGACCTCACGCTCATCACCGGCCAGAAGCCGCAGGTCCGTCGGGCCCGCAAGTCCATCGCGCAGTTCAAGCTCCGCGAGGGCATGCCCATCGGCGCCCGTGTGACGCTCCGCGGTGACCGCATGTGGGAGTTCCTCGATCGCCTGACGACGATCGCCCTCCCGCGTATCCGCGACTTCCGCGGCCTGTCGGGCAAGCAGTTCGACGGTCACGGGAACTACACCTTCGGCCTCAACGAGCAGACCATGTTCTACGAGATCGACGTGGACAAGGTCGACCGCCCCCGGGGCATGGACATCACGGTGGTCACCACCGCGACGAACGACGAAGAAGGTCGGGCGCTGCTCAAGCACCTCGGCTTCCCCTTCAAGGAGGACTGACCCCCTCCTCGGGCCGGACCGGCCGTCCGCGTCGGGGCACCGCATCCAGCGGGTCCCCGGCGGCGGGCAGACGGCCCAGCCGTCGGGTCGTGAATGACGAGAAGAGCGTCACGCACGGCGGGTTCCGCTCCAGATCGGCGACGATCGGCGGCACCCACACAACCGAACATTCGAACTCTTCGTGATAGGCCCACGACGGACGGGGCCGGCCCACAGGTCGGCGCGGACCGTGCTGCATGGGAACCGTGACGAGAAAGGAACATGGTAACTCCATGTCGATGACCGACCCCATCGCGGACATGCTGACGCGTGTGCGTAACGCCAACTCGGCGTTCCACGACACCGTCTCCATGCCGCATTCCAAGCTCAAGGGCAACATCGCGGCGATCCTCAAGCAAGAGGGTTACATCAGCGACTACACCGTCGAGGACGCCGAGGTGGGCAAGAAGCTCACCATCGACCTCAAGTACGGCCCGTCGCGCCAGCGCAGCCTCCAGGGCATCAAGCGAGTCTCCAAGCCGGGTCTCCGCGTGTACGCCAAGTCCACCGGCCTGCCCAAGGTCCTCGGCGGCCTCGGTATCGCGATCATCTCGACCTCCCAGGGTCTGCTCACGGACCGTCAGGCGAACAACAAGAAGGTGGGCGGGGAAGTCCTCGCCTACGTCTGGTAAGGGGCGAGATATGTCACGTATCGGCAAGGCTCCGATCACCGTTCCGTCCGGAGTCGACATCAAGGTCGACGGCCAGACGATCACCGTCAAGGGTCCCAAGGGTGAGCTCACCCAGGACCTGCCCGCACCGATCACGGTGACGGTCGAGGAGGGCACCCTCACGGTGAACCGTCCCGACGACCACCGCGACAACCGCTCCCTGCACGGTCTCTCCCGTTCCCTGGTCAACAACATGGTCGTGGGAGTCACCGAGGGGTACGTGCAGAAGATGGAGATCTTCGGCGTGGGCTACCGCGTCGTGGCCAAGGGCCAGGACCTCGAGTTCGCCCTCGGCTACTCGCACCCCGTGCCGATCGCGGCACCCGACGGCATCACCTTCGCCGTCGAGGGGGCCACGAAGTTCTCGATCTCCGGGATCGACAAGCAGCAGGTGGGCCAGATCGCCGCCAACATCAAGCGTCTGCGGAAGCACGACCCGTACAAGGGCAAGGGCATCCGTTACGAGGGCGAGCAGGTCCGTCGCAAGGTCGGAAAGACGGGTAAGTGACCATGAGCAGCACACAGAAGCGTTCCCCGCTGGGTACCGATGTCTCGACGGCGCGTCGAGTCAGCCGCGCCCGGCGCCACTACCGCCTCCGCAAGAAGGTCGCCGGCACCCCCCAGCGTCCGCGGCTGGTCGTCAACCGGTCCTCGCGTCACATCCACGCCCAGATCATCGACGACCAGGCCGGCCACACGCTGGCCGCGGCGTCGACGATCGAGGCCGAGGTGCGCACTCTCGAGGGCGACAAGAAGGACCGCAGCGCCAAGGTCGGCCAGCTCCTGGCCGAGCGCGCCAAGGCAGCCGGCATCGACGCCGTCGTGTTCGACCGTGGTGGCAACAAGTACCACGGCCGGATCGCGTCGTTGGCCGACGCCGCCCGCGAGGGTGGGCTGGAGTTCTGATGACCAACACCACTGCACTGACCTTTAACGGAAGGACCGTCTGATGCCGGGACGTCAGCGTCGTGACGGCGGCACCGGGCCCGCCGCGGACAACAAGACCACCACCACCAACGACAACGCCCAGGCCGGCCGCAGCGGCGGCGGGGGCCGCGGCCGTGGCGGAAACGATCGTCGCGGGGGCCGCGACGACGAGAAGTCACAGTTCATCGAGCGCGTCGTGACCATCAACCGCGTGTCCAAGGTCGTCAAGGGCGGTCGGCGGTTCAGCTTCACCGCCCTCGTGATCCTGGGCGACGGCAACGGCATGGTCGGCGTCGGGTACGGCAAGGCCAAGGAGGTGCCGGCGGCGATCCAGAAGGGGTCGGAGGAGGCACGGAAGAACTTCTTCCGCGTCCCGCTCATCGGCTCCACCATCCCGCACCCGATCCAGGGTGAGGCCGCTGCGGGCGTCGTCATGCTCCGCCCGGCCTCTCCGGGTACCGGTGTGATCGCCGGCGGCGCCGCGCGCGCCGTCCTCGAGTGCGCCGGCGTGCACGACATCCTGTGCAAGTCGCTGGGGTCGGACAACGCCATCAACGTCGTTCACGCGACGGTGGCAGCGCTCAAGGGTCTGCATCGTCCCGAGGAGGTCGCGGCCCGCCGCGGCCTGCCCATCGAGGACGTCGCTCCCGCGGGCATGCTCCGCGCACGTGCCGGACAGGGGGCGTAGATCATGGCCAACCTCAAGATCACCCAGGTCCGCGGCACGGTCGGGACCAAGCAGAACCAGAAGGACTCCCTGCGGACGTTGGGACTCAAGGGCATCCGGAAGACGGTCGTCCGTGAGGACAACGCCCAGACACGGGGTCTCATCAACGTCGTGAACCACCTCGTCGTGGTCGAAGAGACGGAGTGAGCATGACCATCAAGTTGCACCACCTGCGCCCGGCACCCGGCGCCCACACCGACAAGACCCGCGTGGGTCGTGGTGAGGGCGGTAAGGGCGGCAAGACCGCCGGTCGCGGTACCAAGGGCACCAAGGCACGCAAGAACGTCCCCGCGGCGTTCGAGGGTGGCCAGATGCCGATCCACATGCGGCTCCCGAAGCTCAAGGGCTTCAAGAACCGCAACAAGGTCGTCTTCCAGGTCGTCAACGTGTCCGACATCCAGCGGTTGTTCCCCTCCGGTGGGCAGGTCGGCGTGGCCGAGCTCGTCGCCGCAGGCGCCGTCCGCAAGAACCAGCCGGTCAAGGTCCTGGGCGACGGGGACATCTCCGTGGCCGTGACCGTGGCCGCCGACAAGGTCTCCGCGTCGGCGAAGTCCAAGATCGAGGCCGCCGGCGGAAGCGTGTCGGAGGCCGGGGCCTGAGTCCCCGACGGTCCCCGTGAGGGGACCGGCTGACGGGTGCAGGGGTCGGGTCCGAGAGTCTCGGATCCGGCCCCTGCACTCATCTTGATACAGTTTTTCTTGTTGTGCGTTCGGGGCCCGGCTCACTGCCGCCGGTCTGACCTCCCCGACGCATCGGCATTCGACGAAGGTGGCGGCCACGGGCCGTCCATGACCAGGAGGACATGTGCTCTCCGCACTCGCGTCCGCGATCAAGGACCGGGACCTGAGGAAGAAGATCCTCTTCACCCTCGGGATCATCATCCTCTACCGCATCGGCGCGCAGATCCCGTCGCCCGGTGTCGACTACCCCAAGCTCCGGGGCCTGCTCGACACCGCCCTGACCGGAGACAACGCGCAGTTGTACTCCCTGGTCAACCTGTTCTCCGGCGGGGCGCTCCTGCAGCTGTCCGTGTTCGCGATCGGCATCATGCCGTACATCACGGCGAGCATCATCGTGCAGCTGCTCACCGTGGTGATCCCCTACTTCGAGCAGCTCAAGAAGGAGGGGCAGTCCGGTCAGGCCAAGATGACGCAGTACACGCGGTATCTCACCATCGCGCTCGCCCTTCTGCAGTCCGCGGGCATCGTGGCCCTGGCCGACCGGGGGCAGCTGCTGGGCAACGGGGAGTCGGTCCTCATGGACAACGACATCCTGACGCTCGTCACCATCGTCATCGTGATGACAGCCGGCGCCGCTCTCGTCATGTGGTTCGGTGAGCTCATCACCGACCGCGGGGTCGGCAACGGCATGTCGCTCCTGATCTTCGCCGGCATCGCCTCGAGGATCCCCGCCGAGGGCGTCAACATCTACCAGAACTCCTCGACGCTCAAGTTCACGGCGGTCATGTTCGCGGTGGTCCTGATCGTGGTCGCGGTCGTCTTCGTCGAACAGGGCCAGCGTCGAATCCCGGTCCAGTACGCCAAGCGCATGGTCGGCCGGCGTCAGTACGGGGGCACCTCCACCTACCTGCCGCTCAAGGTCAACCAGGCCGGCGTCATCCCGGTGATCTTCGCGTCCTCGATGATGTACGTGCCGATCCTCATCACCCAGTTGATCCAGGGTCCCGAGCCGGCGGCGGACGGCTTCTGGCAGCGCTACGTCATGCAGTACCTGCAGAACCCGTCCAGCTGGGGCTATATCCTGCTGTACTTCGCGTTGATCATCTTCTTCGCGTACTTCTACGTGGCCATCCAGTTCGACCCGATGGAGCAGGCCGAGAACATGAAGAAATACGGCGGGTTCATCCCGGGCATCCGCCCGGGGCGCCCGACGGCCGAGTACCTCGGCTACGTGCTCAACCGGATCCTGCTGTTCGGATCGCTGTATCTCGGGTTGATCGCCGTGCTGCCCAACATCTTCCTCGACATGGGCAGTGGGGGTGGTGACATGCAGAACATGCCGTTCGGTGGCACCGCTGTGCTCATCATGGTGTCCGTGGGTCTCGACACCGTGAAGCAGATCGAGGCGCAGCTCATGCAGCGCAACTACGAGGGCTTCCTCAAGTAGGCGTTCGCGACCCCGAGCACATCACACTGTAGAAAGGCTGGTCCTCACCATGCGTCTCGTCCTCCTCGGCCCTCCCGGTGCCGGCAAGGGAACCCAGGCGGCCCTGCTCTCCGAGAAGCTCGGCGTGCCGCACATCTCCACGGGTGATCTCTTCCGCGCCAACATCTCGCAGGGGACGGACCTCGGCATGGAGGCCAAGTCCTACATCGACGCCGGGAACCTCGTTCCCGCGGACGTCACCAACCGGATGGTCGAGGCCCGTATCGCCGAGCCCGACGCCACGGAGGGCTTCCTGCTCGACGGGTACCCCCGCAGCGTGGAGCAGGCGGACGCGCTCAAGGAGATGCTCGCCGCGGCGGGTCAGGAGCTCGACGCCGTGATCGAGTTCAAGGTCGACGAGGACACCGTGGTCGCGCGGATGCTGGCCCGTGGCCGCGAGGACGACACCGAGGACGTGATCCGCAACCGCATGGCGGTGTACCGCTCCGAGACCGCACCCCTTCTCGAGTACTACGGCGCGGACGTCACCACCGTCGACGCGGTGGGCGAGGTGGACGAGATCAACGCGCGCGCCCTGGCCGCGCTGGATCGCTGATCCGACGTGTTCGGCCGGTCGCGCACCAGCGTCGTCACCGCGCGTACCCCCGGTGAGCTGGACGCGATGGAGGCGGCCGGCCGGATCGTCGGTCGCGCGCTCGTGGCCGCCCGCGACGCCGCGGTGCCCGGCGCGACCACAGCGGATCTCGACGAGCTCGTCGACCAACTGATCCGGGACGCCGGCGCGGTGCCCTCGTTCAAGGGGTACGAGGGCTTCCCCGGCTCGATCTGTTCCTCGGTCAACGAGGTGGTCGTGCACGGTATCCCGGGATCGGCCACCGTGCTCCGCGAGGGTGACCTGGTCTCGGTCGACTGCGGCGCCATCCTCGACGGGTGGCACGGGGACTCCGCCTGGACCTTCGGCGTCGGCGAGCTGGACCCCGATGTCGCCCTCCTCAACCAGGCGACCCGCGAGGTCCTCGAGGAGGGCATCCTGGCGATGTCGCCGGGAAACCGGCTGACCGACGTCTCCCATGCCCTCGAGCTCGCCACCCGCCGCGCGGAACAGCGCCACGGCGTCGCCCTCGGCATCGTCGACGGGTTCGGTGGGCACGGGATCGGGCGTGAGATGCACGAGTGGCCCTTCCTCGCCAACGAGGGCAAGCCGGGCAAGGGGCCGAGGCTCCAGGAGGGGTCGGTCCTGGCCGTCGAGCCGATGTTGGTTCTCGGTGGGGAAACCGACACCCGGACCCTGGCGGACGACTGGACCGTCGTCACGGTCGACGGCTCGCCGTCGTCGCACTGGGAGCACACGGTCGCCGTCACCGCCCACGGCCCACGGGTGCTCACCCCCCGCCCCCGAGACTGAGTCCCGTACGGACCGGGCGGCGCCCGGGGGAGCCGTGCCGGTGGCAGACGGGTCCGGGTTAGGGTGTTCCCACTGTCGACCACCGGCCCGAAAGGTCAGGGCATGCCCGTTCACCCACACGTGCGCCGAACCACCACCTCGACGCGCGCGGCGATCGCGGCCGCCCTCGCGGTGCTCGTGATCCTGGCCCAGCTCACGGGACCAGCCCCCTCGGCGGGGGCCCAGTCGGTCATGGAGGGCGGAACGGGATCCCTCATGGAGGACCCGCAGCCGGCGCCGTTCTATCACGCCGACCCCGCGGTGCTCGCGGGAGCGGCACTCGGTGAGGTGATCAACACCCGCGTCGTGACCATGCCGGCGTTCGCCGGGTACGAGGTGACGGAGATCGCGTACCGGTCGACCGACACCCGGGATCGTCCGATCCTCGCGACGGCGACGGTGGTCCGGCCGCCCCACGCCCGACCCAACGGGCCGGTCCTGAGCTACCAGCACTACCTGAACGCCCTCGGCCAGCGGTGCGCCCCCACGGAGACCCTGGTCAACCCGACCCTGGAGACCGCGCAGGACAACGCGATGGCGTTCCTCCGCGTCCGGTTGGACCAGGGGTGGACGGTGATCATTCCCGACCATCTCGGGCCCAAGGTGGCCTACCCCGGTGGTCAACTGTCCGCGCGGATCGTGCTGGACGGGATGCGGGCGGTGCGCGACGACCCCCGCTTCGACGCCCGGGACAGCCGCTTCGGCGCGCTGGGGTATTCCGGCGGAGGCATCGCCAGTGCCTGGGTCTCGGTCATGCACCACGACTACGCGCCGGACGTCAACCTCGTGGGCGTCGCGCAGGGCGGTATCCCGACGGACATGACGACGATGGCCCGGATGATCGGCAACGGGCCGCACCCGGCGTTCGGGTTGGCCTTCGCCGCCGCCGTGGGGATGGCCCGGGAATACCCGGAGGACATCCGACTGGAGGACAGACTCACCCCCGAGGGCTGGGCGCTGTTCGAGCAGATGAAGGGGCGGTGCACGGCCTCCCTGCTGTTCTTCGGCGCGTTCCGCTCCGTGCCGCTGGTCCTGCAGGGGGGAGACCTGGTCGCCGAGGAGGGTCTGATGCGCGCGTTCGCCGAGAACAGCGTGCGACTGTCGCCGGTCGCCCCCCGCGTGCCGGTGTTCATGTGGCATTCCCGGACCGACCCGCTGGTGCCCTTCTGGGACGCGGAGGAGACCGCTGCGCGCTACTGCCGCGAGGGGACCCCGCTGACCTGGGAGCCGGGCCTGGCGCCCGAGCATCTCCTCGGCGCGGTGGAGAAGCTGCCGGCGGCGATGAACTGGCTGCAGGAACGGTTCGACGGGGTCCCGGCGGGACGCGCCTGCTACGGATGACCGCCGATTGGCACTGCACCGCGCACTGACGTAGGCTTATACGTCGGTGTGCCCACCAGTGCACCAGAATCCGGTAGATGACATCCGGGGAATCGTGGAGGACCGTTACCAGCATGGCAAAGAAAGACGGAGCCATCGAGGTCGAGGGCCGGGTTGTCGAGCCGTTGCCGAACGCAATGTTCCGCGTCGAGCTCGAGAACGGACACAAGGTCCTGGCGCACATCAGTGGGAAGATGCGGCAGCACTACATCCGCATCCTTCCCGAGGACCGCGTGGTCGTCGAGCTGTCGCCGTACGACCTCACCCGCGGTCGGATCGTCTACCGCTACAAGTAAATCGCTCAACTCCCCGTACCAGCCGCTTCCCGCATCGTCGGCGAGGCGGGTACCACACCCCTGGATGCGGAGGCCAGGGCCCCGGACGGATGCTCATCGTGAGATGACCATGCGCCAGCGGGGACGGTCGGGGAGCAGACCTACCGCACGACGAAAGAGAAACGCCACATGGCACGTCTTGCCGGCGTCGATCTCCCACGCGACAAGCGTATGGAGATCGCGCTCACCTACATTTTCGGCATCGGTCGCACGCGGGCCGTCGAGATCCTCGAGCGGACCGGGATCAGCCCGGACCTGCGCACCAAGGATCTCACCGACGAGCAGCTGACCGTCCTTCGTGACGACATCGAAGGCAACTACAAGGTCGAGGGTGACCTCCGCCGTGAGATCCAGGGCGATATCCGCCGGAAGATCGAGATCGGCAGCTACCAGGGCATCCGCCACCGCCGGGGTCTGCCCGTCCGCGGACAGCGCACCAAGACCAACGCCCGGTCCCGTAAGGGCCCGAAGAAGACCGTCGCCGGAAAGAAGAAGTAATGCCCCCCAAGTCACGCGCTGCGGGCCCCAAGAAGACGGGCCGTCGCAGGGAGAAGAAGAACGTCGCTCACGGCCAGGCCCACATCAAGAGCACGTTCAACAACACGATCGTCTCGATCACCGATCCGTCCGGTGCCGTTCTGGCCTGGGCGTCCTCGGGCCACGTCGGGTTCAAGGGCTCGCGCAAGTCGACGCCCTTCGCCGCTCAGCTCGCCGCCGAGAACGCGGCCCGCAAGGCGCAGGAGCACGGCATGAAGAAGGTCGACGTCTTTGTCAAGGGCCCGGGTTCGGGTCGTGAGACCGCGATCCGTTCACTCCAGGCCGCAGGCCTCGAGGTGGGCACGATCTCCGATGTCACCCCCCAGCCCCACAACGGCTGTCGTCCGCCCAAGCGGCGTCGAGTCTGAGCCGGAAGGAACGTAGAGAACCATGGCACGTTACACCGGCCCTGTCACCCGCAAGTCCCGCCGTCTGGGCGTGGACCTCGTCGGTGGGGACACCGCATTCGAACGTCGGCCCTTCCCGCCCGGCCACCACGGCCGCGCGCGGATCAAGGAGTCCGAGTACCGCACGCAGCTGCAGGAGAAGCAGAAGGCCCGCTTCACCTACGGCGTGATGGAGAAGCAGTTCCGTCGCTACTACGAGGAGGCCAACCGCCGCGGCGGTAAGACCGGTGAGAACCTCCTCCAGATCCTCGAGTCGCGTCTGGACAACGTCGTGTACCGCGCGGGTCTCGCGCAGACGCGTCGCCAGGCACGCCAGCTCGTGAACCACGGCCACTTCCGGGTCAACGACCAGAAGGTGACCATCCCGAGCTACCGGGTCTCGCAGTACGACATCATCGACGTCCGTCCCAAGTCCACCAAGATGGACTGGTTCGAGATCGCCCAGGAGAGCCTCGGCGAGCGTCCCGTCCCGGCGTGGCTGCAGGTCGTCCCCACGACGCTCCGCATCCTCGTCCACCAGCTCCCCGAGCGCGCGCAGATCGACGTGCCGCTGCAGGAGCAGTTGATCGTCGAGCTCTACTCGAAGTGATCCGTCCTCCCTCGTCGCCGGGAGGGCCGCACATCGCGGCCCTCCCGGCGACGGTGGGTTACTACGGCGTCAAATAGCGGACGCCGAGAATCGAAAGAGGTAGCACATGCTCATCTCCCAGCGGCCCACACTCACCGAGGAGGTCGTCTCCGAGAACCGCTCGCGGTTCGTGCTCGAGCCCCTCGAGCCCGGTTTCGGCTACACCATCGGGAACTCGCTGCGTCGCACGCTGCTGTCGTCCATCCCGGGCGCGGCCGTGACCAGCATCCGTATCGAGGGTGTCCTGCACGAGTTCACCACCGTGCCGGGCGTCAAGGAGGATGTCACCGACATCATCTTGAACCTCAAGGGCCTCGTCGTCTCGTCCGTCGAGGACGAGCCGGTCACCATGTACCTCAAGAAGCAGGGCCCGGGCGCCGTCACCGCCGGCGACATCGTCCCGCCCGCGGGCGTCGAGGTGCACAACCCGGACCTGCACATCGCCACCCTCAACGAGAAGGGGCGCCTGGAGATCGAGCTGGTCGTCGAGCGCGGTCGCGGGTACGTCCCCGCCGGGCTCAACAAGGACGCGGGACACGAGATCGGCCGTATCCCGGTCGACTCGATCTACTCGCCCGTGCTCAAGGTGACCTACAAGGTCGAGGCCACCCGTGTGCACCAGCGCACGGACTTCGACCGCCTGGTCCTCGACGTCGAGACCAAGAACTCGATCACCGCGCGTGACGCCCTGGCGTCCGCCGGCAAGACCCTGGTCGAGCTCTTCGGCCTGGCGCGGGAGCTCAACGACGAGGCCGAGGGCATCGAGATCGGGCCCAGCCCGGCCGAGGCCGATCACATCGCCGCCTACGGCATGCCGATCGACGACCTGGACCTGTCCGTCCGGTCCTACAACTGCCTCAAGCGAGAGGGAGTCCACACCGTGGGCGAGCTCGTGGCGCGCAGTGAGTCCGACCTGCTCGACATCCGCAACTTCGGTCAGAAGTCGATCGACGAGGTCAAGGTCAAGCTCGTGGAGCTCGGCCTGTCGCTCAAGGATGCGCCCCCCGGGTTCGATCCCGCCTCGGTCGCCGGTTACGACGCCGAGACCGGCACGTGGACCGACGAGGGTGGCGAGGATTACGCCGAGACCGAGCAGCTCTGACGAGCTCTCAGCACACCATTCCTAGGAGAATCTGATGCCCAAGCCCAAGAAGGGCGCCCGCCTCGGCGGATCCGCTTCCCACCAGCGGCTCATCCTCTCGAACCTGGCCACCCAGCTGTTCGAGCACGATGCGATCCGCACCACGGAGACCAAGGCGAAGCTGCTTCGTCCGTACGCGGAGAAGCTCATCACCAAGGCCCGTCGTGGCACGCTGGCCGACCGTCGTGAGGCCGCCAAGGTCATCCGCGACAAGGACGTCCTGCACAAGCTGTTCGCCGAGATCGGCCCCCGGGTCGCGAACCGCGACGGCGGCTACACCCGGATCGTCAAGCTCGAGAACCGCAAGGGCGACAACGCGCCCATGGCGATGATCGCGCTCGTCACCGAGGAGCTCGCCTCCGCCGAGGCCTCCCGTGCCACCCGTGCCGCCGCCTCCAAGAAGGCCGCGGCCCCGGCGGAGCCCGCCGAGGAGACCACGGACGAGGTGACCGCCGAGGCCGAGGCCAACAGCCCGATCGCCGATCAGGTCGAGGCCGCGGACGACGCCGACGTGGACACCGCCGAGGAGACCGCCGACGCCGTGTCCGAGGACACGACCCACGCCACCAGCGAGGACACCGACAAGGCCTGAGTCATCGAGGGCCGATCCGTCCCGGATCGGGTGTGAGG
>NZ_JAALDV010000073.1:0-3904 GCF_014145045.1 Dietzia sp. DQ12-76 | reverse complement strand
CTCGGCCCGCCGCGCGGCGGGGCACGCTGTCCGAGGGTGCGGTTACCCTGGATCCCGACCGACCGGGGCCGCCCCGGCTCAGATGAGGCACCAGCCGAAAGGACCCGACATGCAGCCCGGACCCGACATGAACGCCCTCCTCGAGCAGGCCCAGCAGATGCAGGCCCAGCTCGCCCAGGCGCAGCAGGAGATCGCCGCGACCACGGTCGACGGTCAGGCCGGTGGCGGTCTCGTCACCGTCACCATGCGCGGCACCGGAGAGGTCACCGGGGTCACCGTGGACCCCAAGGTCGTGGACCCCGAGGACATCGAGACGCTGCAGGACCTGCTCGTGGGTGCCTTCGGTGACGCCCACACCAAGGTCCAGCAGCTCGCGGAGTCGCGGCTCGGCCCGCTGGCCTCCGGTGGTGGCCTCGGCGACATGATGGGTGGCCTGGGCATGTGAGCCCGGCGGGATCCGGGGAGGTCCGGAACCCGCCTCCCGGTGTCGCAACCGACGCCGGCACCAACACAGCACAGGAACGGCGATGTACGAGGGACCAGTCCAGAACCTGATCGATGAGCTCGGCAAACTGCCGGGCGTCGGTCCGAAGTCCGCGCAGCGGCTGGCCTTCCACCTCCTGCAGGCGGAGCCCGAGTCGGTGGAGCGGCTGCGTTCGGCGCTGCAGGCGGTGGTCGACGGCGTCTCCTACTGCGAGGTCTGCGGCACCGTGGCGGCGGGCGAACGCTGCCGCATCTGCTCGGACCCGCGACGCGATCCCACTCTCATCTGCGTGGTCGAAGAGCCCAAGGACATCGAGGCCATCGAGCGCACCCGCGAGTTCCGCGGGCTCTACCACGTGCTCGGTGGCGCGCTCGACCCCCTCAACGGCATCGGCCCCAACGAACTGCGGATCGCGGGCCTGATGAGGCGGGTCGGTCAGGAGTTCGAGGGCGAGGAGATCGCGGAGATCATCATCGCGACCGACCCCAACACCACCGGCGAGGCCACGTCGACATACCTCGCACGGCTGCTGCGGCCGTTCCCCGAACTCGTGGTGAGCCGCCTGGCCTCGGGCCTGCCCATGGGTGCGGATCTCGAATTCGCGGACGAACTGACCCTGGGTAGCGCGTTGTCCGGCCGCCGGATCCTCTCGGGTGGCCCCTCCCAGCCCACGCGGTCAGGGGGCGTGCTCCGTCCGGAACAGACGGAGGCCCCGGAACGCCAGCCGGAACCCCAGCTGGCCCCCCAGTCGTCGCCCGACCTGTCAGAGGTCGAAGAGCCTCGCGGCGTTACCGTGCCACACCGACCGTAGCCAGTCATCCCCCAACCCGAGGCCCGCGAGCGCGTCGAGTTGGTGCGCGAACGGGTAGGGGATGTTGGGGAAGTCGGTCCCCAGCAGGATCTTGTGCTCCAGATCGACGAGCCGCCCGCGCTCGGAGTCGGGGAACGGGGTGATCTCCTCGACGAAGTCGGTGAACGCCATGGTCGTGTCCAGGTGGACGCCGCTGTACCTCTCCGCCAGGTCCAGGAACTCCGAGTACTCGCCCATGCCCATGTGGGCGATGATCAGTGGCAGGTCCGGGTAACGCTCCAGCACGCCGGCGATCGGCTCCGGGCCCGTGAAAGGCCCCGCCACGGGGCCGCTGCCGCAGTGGATCACCGTCGGCACCCGCGCCTCGGCCAACTGACCCCACACGGGGTCCAGCAGTGGGTCGCGCGGGTCGTACTCGCCCACCTGGATGTGCGATTTGAACACCCGGGCCCCGGACTCGATGGCGTCCCGGACGTACTCGCCGGCGGCCGGCTCGGGGAAGAAGGTGGCGGTGTGCAGGCAGTCGGGGTGCCGTGCCGCGAAGTCCGCGGACCACGAGTTGAGCCACGCCGCCATGTCCGCCTTGTGCGGGTACAGCATGGATGAGAACGCCAGGACCCCGTAGGACCTCAGGCGCTCGACCCGCTCGTCCTCGGCCTCCCGGTAGGTGATCGGCCACGTCCGCCCGACCTTCGGGCCGGCGCCGTCGAAGTAGTCCCACACCTTGGCCATCACCCGCTCGGGCATGAAGTGTGTGTGGACGTCGATGATCCCGGGTAGACCCAGCGGTTCCCACAGGGCGCGCACGCGCGCTGCCTCTCGCGCGGGATCGGGAGGGGTCACGGAGCCGGTGAGGGTGGCGGTGCCGTGGTGGATGCACATGGACCCGAGCGTAGGCCAGTGCTGCATCGGTCCGGTGTGTTGTGGCCCGTACCCGCGGTGCGCACCCCGCTGTCGGTGACCCTCACCGCGCACCGGCGGAAAAATCCTTCTTGACAAGAAAGTTTGTCGGTAGCAGGGTGGGCAGGAAAGAGGGCTCGAGGTCGTTGGAGACAGGAGGCCGGGCGTGCAGGACATCGGAGTGATCGACAGCGCGGAGGCGGCCACCGCCGCGCTGGCCCCCATGCGTACTCGTCTGCTGGCCGAACTCGCCGAACCGGGGTCCGCCACCACGCTCGCGGCTCGCCTCGGCGTCCCGAGGCAGAAGCTCAACTATCACCTGCGGCAACTCGAGAAGCACGGGCTGGTCGAACTGGTCGAGGAGCGGCGGCGGGGCAACGTCACCGAACGGATCCTCAGGGCCTCGTCGTCGTCGTTCGTCGTCTCTCCGGGGGTGATGGGGCGGGTCCAGCCCGCCGTGAGCACCGACCCCGACCAGGCGTCGCCACGATGGCTGCTCGCGCTGGCCTCGCGCATGGTGCGCGAGGTGGGTGAGCTGGTGGGGGGCGCGCGCCGGACCGGCAAGCAGGTCGGGACGTTCGGCCTCGACGGCGAGGTGCGGTTCGCCACCCCGGCCGACCGCGCGGCATTCGCGGACGAACTCACGGACGCCGTCACCAGGCTGGTGTCCAGATACCACGACGACTCCGCCGAGGGGGGCCGCCGACACCGCCTCGTCCTGGGGATGCACGCCGTCCCGCCCGGGACCGGAGACACCGCGGGCAGCTCCGCACCCGGCGACTCCGCACCCGGCCGCCCCACCCCGTCCAGCAGTCACACATCCCGCAGCTCCACGCCCGACAGCGCTTCGCCCGACAGTCCCGCAATGCACCAAGAGGAGAAGAACGATGTCTGACCAGCACAAACGGATCGAGAAGTCCATCGAGCTCGACGCCACCCCGGAGGAGGTGTGGGAGGCCGTGGCCACGGGTGAGGGCATGGCGTGCTGGTTCGTACCGCACCGGTTCGACCCGCCGGAAGGGGGAGTGGGAGCCCGCGTGGTGTCCGACTTCGGCTCCGGGAACGTCTCCGAGGCCACGGTCAGGGAATGGGAGCCCGGGCGGCGATACGCGTCCTCCGCGGACGGGGACCCGCAGGTCGTGGAATTCCTCGTCGAGGGCCGCGACGGTGGTGGAGCAGTGCTGCGGCTCATCCACAGCGGGATCACCGGCGAGGACTGGGAGGCCGAGTACCACAGCCGGGGCTGGGACGGCTTCCTGTCGAACCTCCGACGCTATTTCGACCATTTCCGCGGTCTGCCGCCGGCCACCGTGTCGATCATCGCGTTCAGTGACCTCGACAAGGACGGCATCTGGTCGCTGTTCAACGACGCGCTGGGCATCGACCGGCAGCTGGCGGTCGGCGACACCGTGCACCTGACACCCGAGGGGCTCGAGCCGATCGACGGCGTAGTGGTGGTGGCGGAACCGGGGAATCTCGGGATCCGCAGCGACCGGGGGGTCCACTTCTTCAGCGGCGACGGCGCGTGGGGCATGGTGACCGTCACCCACTACTACTACGGCGAGGGGCTCAACCGCGACGCGCTCACCGCCGGGTGGCAGCGCTGGACCGACTCGCTGTTCCCGCCGTCTGCCGACCCGACGGAGCCGGGCGAGGGCGGTTCGCCGCAGGAGCCCGGACCGCCCGCGGACTAGGAACCCGCCGCTCCC
>NZ_JAALDV010000072.1:0-15938 GCF_014145045.1 Dietzia sp. DQ12-76 | reverse complement strand
GATCAGTCGGCACCCGTCGGCCGTCTCCTCCACCACGAGCGCCCACCCGAGGCGCAGCGCGGCAGGCAACTCGTCCGCGAGCATCTGGTCCGCACCGGCACCCGCGCCCGCCACCGCGTCGATGAGCTCGAGCTCGCGGTGCGCGTCGAGGATCCCGCCGAACGGCCGCAGCGAGTCCACCATGACGCCGTCGAGCTGCTCGGCGGCGGTGATCAGGGTGTCGGGGAAGGTGCCGTTGGGGACGTTCACCACGATGTCGTCCACGGCCACACCGTCGAACCTGTCCACCACGTCGAGGCTGATGATGTCCGCGCCGGCGGTTCCCAGTGCGACCGCGAGGGAGCCGAGGCTCCCCGGACGATCGGGTAGCAGGACGCGGAGCAGATAAGACATGGCGCCCATTGTGCCGCACTCCGAGGGCCTGACTAGGCTGGGCCGGTACCGACACGCCACGCCGAAGGGACTACACACGTGACCTCGATCTCACGCGGGGACGTCGCGCATCTGGCCAGGCTCTCCCGCCTGGAACTGAGCGACGCCGAGCTGGAGTCGTTCGCGCGACAGCTCACCGACATCCTCGACCACGTGCAGGCGGTCTCCGAGGTTGCGGCGGACGACGTCCCGGCGATGAGCCACCCCACCGCGATCTCCAACGTGTACCGCGCCGACGTGGTCACGCCGGGGCTGACCCCGGACCAGGCGCTCGACCAGGCGCCGGCCGCGGACCAGCAGCGCTTCGAGGTCCCGCAGATCCTGGGGGAGGAGGCATGACGTCGCTCACCACCGCCACCGCCGCGGAACTGGCCCGCCGGATCGCGGCGGGGGAGATCTCCTCCGAGGAGGTCACCCGGGCACACCTCGAGCGGATCTCGGAGGTCGACGGGGAGATCAACGCCTTCCTCCACGTCGGAGCAGACGAGGCCCTCGACGCCGCGCGCGCCGTGGACGCCCGACGCGCGGCGGGCGAGGAACTCGGACCGCTGGCCGGGGTCCCGGTGGCCCTCAAGGACGTGTTCACCACCACCGACGCGCCCACCACGTGTGGCTCACGGATGCTCGAGGGATACCGCTCGCCGTACGACG
Source organism: Dietzia sp. DQ12-76 (assembly GCF_014145045.1). Lineage (NCBI taxonomy): Bacteria > Bacillati > Actinomycetota > Actinomycetes > Mycobacteriales > Dietziaceae > Dietzia > Dietzia sp. DQ12-76. The sequence goes on along the minus strand of NZ_JAALDV010000072.1, from coordinate 14,855 downwards.
CCACGGTCACCGCCAGGCTGCGGAGCGCGGGGCTCCCGATCCTCGGCAAGACCAACATGGACGAGTTCGCCATGGGGTCCTCGACCGAGAACTCGGCATACGGCCCGACGCGCAACCCGTGGGACACCAGCCGGACCCCTGGTGGCTCCGGTGGTGGCTCCGCCGCGGCCCTGGCGTCACACCAGGCACCGATCGCCATCGGCACCGACACCGGGGGCTCCATCCGTCAGCCCGCCGCGCTCACCGCCACGGTGGGGGTCAAGCCCACGTACGGCACCGTGTCCAGGTACGGCCTCGTGGCCTGCGCGTCGTCGCTCGACCAGGGCGGGCCATGCGGCCGCACCGTCGAGGACACGGCGCTTCTGCACCAGGTCATCGCCGGTCACGACCCGCGAGATTCGACCAGCGTCGACGTGGCGATCCCCGACATGGTCCGCGCGGCCCGAGAGGGTGCGCGGGGAGACCTGTCGGGTGTGCGCGTGGGCGTCGTCTCCGAGTTCGCCGGGGAGGGGTACCAGCCGGGGATCGAGGCGTCGTTCCGCGACTCGGTCGACACCCTGCGGGGCCTGGGCGCCGAGGTGGTCGAGGTCTCGTGCCCGAACTTCCGGTACGCGCTCCCGGCCTACTACCTGATCCTGCCCTCCGAGGTGTCGAGCAACCTCGCCCGGTTCGACGCCATGCGGTACGGCCTGCGGGTCGGCGAGGGATCGGCGGACCAGGTCATGGCGGCGAGCCGGGAAGCCGGGTTCGGCCCGGAGGTCAAACGCCGCATCATGCTCGGCACCTACGCCCTCTCCGCCGGGTACTACGACGCCTTCTACGGCCAGGCGCAGAAGGTCCGCACGCTCATCGCCCGGGATTTCGACGCCGCCTACGAGAAGGTGGACGTCCTGATCTCGCCCACCACGCCCACCACCGCGTTCCCGCTGGGGGCCAAGGTCGAGGACCCGGTGGCCATGTACCAGTTCGACCTCTGCACCCTTCCGCTCAACCTCGCCGGGCACTGCGGGATGTCCGTCCCGTCCGGGCTCGTCGACGGGCTCCCGGCGGGTCTCCAGATCATGGCCCCCGCACTGGCCGACGACCGGTTGTACCGGGTGGGCGCCGCCTTCGAGGCGGCGAGAGGCCCGATCGCGTGACCACAGTCCCCGAGAGGGACGCATGGAAGGCTCTGACGGCGCTCGTCATCGGGTTCTTCATGATCCTGGTGGACCAGACGATCGTCGCGGTCGCCACCGATGCCTTCGTCTCGCAGCTCGGCGCGTCGACCAACCAGGTCATCTGGGTGACGAGCGCCTACCTGCTGGCCTACGTCGTGCCACTGTTGTTCACGGGACGACTGGGCGACCAGATCGGCCCGCGCACGGTGTCAATCGCGGGACTCGTGCTGTTCACGAGTGCCTCCCTGTGGTGTGGACTGGCGGGCAGCATCGAGACACTCATCGTGGCGAGGGTCTTCCAGGGCCTCGGCGCCGCGCTACTCACCCCCCAATCGCTCAGCGTGATCACCAGGATCTTCGCCCCGGCGCGCCGCGGGGCGGCGATGGGCGCCTGGGGGGCGGTCGCGGGTATCGCCTCGGTCGTCGGTCCCGTGTTGGGTGGGGTCCTCATCGACGCGTTCGACTGGCGGGCCATCTTCTTCATCAACATCCCCTTCGGGGTCCTCGCGGTGATCCTGGTGTGGCGGTGGGTCCCGAGGCTCGAGACCCGCTCGCACTCCTACGACGTCCCGGGTATCGCCCTGTCAGCCGTGGGTATGTTCCTGCTGGTCTTCGGGATCCAGCAGGGCGAGTCCCACGGATGGGCGGGGACCACCCTCGTGTTGATCCTGGCCGGCGCGGCGGGCCTGGCGGCGTTCCTCTGGTGGCAGTCACGGGTGCGTACCGAGCCGCTGGTCCCTCTACGTCTGTTCCGGGACCGGAACTTCTCGATCGGGACCTTCGGGGTCTCCACGATCGGCTTCGTCACCGCGGGGACCATGGTCCCCCTGATGTTTTACCTCCAGGGGGTCAAAGACCTCAGTGCCACGCGCGCGGGCCTGATGCTGTTACCCATGGCACTGATCGCCGGCGTCCTCGCACCGGTCGTCGGACGCTGGGCGGACAGGATCGACGCGCGGCTGTTCACGGGGATCGGGTACTTCTCCTACGCGATCTCCTTGTTCTGGTTGGCGCTGGTCATGGACTCGCAGAGCTCCATCCCAGTGTTGCTCGGACCCATCGCGTTGATGGGGGTGGCCAACGGGTGTGTCTGGGCGCCCACGTCATCGACCGCGATGCGGCGACTCGAGCTCGCCTCCGCGGGGGCGGGCTCGGGGGTGTACAACACCACCCGCCAGGTGGGCGCCGTCCTGGGATCCGCGGCGATCGGCGCGTTGATGCAAGCACGGCTGGTCGTCCACGGCGACGTTGGGCAGGCGGTCGCGGACGCCATGTTCCTCCCCGCCGTGGTGGTCCTGCTCGGTGGCCTCGCCACGATGGCGTTTCGTACCGGTGAACAGTCACCGGGCGCTCGCGCGGTGAGCAGGCCCCGGCCCTAGACTGCTGGAGAACCGAGAGGAGTCCGTCGTGCGTATAGGCGTGCTGACCGCAGGTGGGGACTGTCCCGGGCTCAACGCGGTCATCCGGGCGTTGGTGCGGACCGCCAACTCCGAGTACGACTCGCCGGTCCTGGGGTTCCAGGACGGGTGGGCGGGGTTGGTCCACGACCGCGCGGTGCCACTGTTCGACGACGAGGGGATCGACCGCATCCTGCTCCGCGGGGGCACCATCCTCGGAACGGGACGGCTCAACCCGGACATCCTCACCGCGAGCCTGCCGCAGATCCGCCGGACCCTCGCGCGTCATTCCCTCGACGCACTGGTGGCGATCGGTGGCGACGGCACGCTGAGGGCCGCCAGATGGCTCACGGAGAACGGCATCCCGGTCGTCGGGGTGCCGAAGACCATCGACAACGATGTCGCCGGGACCGACTACACGTTCGGCTTCGACACCGCGGTGTCGATCGCGTCCGACGCGATCGACCGGCTGCACACCACGGCGGAGTCCCACGAGCGGGTGATGCTGGTGGAGGTGATGGGGCGGCATGCCGGGTGGATCGCCCTGCACTCCGGGCTCGCGTCCGGGGCGCACATGATCGTCATCCCGGAGGTGCCGTTCGACATCGACTACGTGTGCAAGGTGATGAAGCGTCGGTTCCAGATGGGGGAGGCGTACGGGATCTGCGTGGTCGCGGAGGGAGCCACTCCCGCCGAGGGCTCGGGGATGACCTTGCGGAGTGGCGGCACCGACCAGTTCGGGCACCGGGTGTTCACCGGTGTCGCCGACCAGATGGCGTCGGCGATCGCCGAGCGGATGAACCGCGACGTCCGCACCACCGTCCTGGGGCACATCCAGCGCGGGGGGACCCCGACCGCGTACGACCGCGTCCTGGCGACCCGATATGGCGTCCACGCGGCACACGCCGCCCACCGTGGGGACTTCGGACAGGTGGTGGCGCTGCGAGGGGAGTCCATCGAGATGGTGCCGGTCGCCGAGGCCGTCGCCGTGCTCAAGACCGTGCCCGAGGACCGCTACCGCGAGGCCGCCTGCCTCTTCGGCTAGATTGTTCCGCATGGAGTTCACCGAGGTCGTGTCACGTTTCGATCCCGTCATGGGTATGGAGGTGCACGTCGAGTTGCACACCGCCACCAAGATGTTCTGCGGGTGCCCGACGGCGTTCGGAGCGGACCCCAACACGCAGGTGTGCCCGGTGTGCATCGGATTGCCGGGGGCGCTGCCGGTGGTCAATGGCCAGGCCGTGGAATGGGCCATCAAGATCGGCTTGGCCCTGGGGTGTTCGATCGCGCCGTACAGCCGGTTCGCACGCAAGAACTACTTCTACCCGGACCAGCCGAAGAACTACCAGATCTCGCAGTACGACGAACCGATCGCCCACGACGGGTTCCTCGACGTCCAGCTCGACGACGGCACCACCTGGCGCGTCGAGATAGAGCGGGCGCACATGGAGGAGGACACCGGCAAGTCCACCCATGTCGGCTCGGCCACCGGCCGGATCCACGGCGCCACCCATTCGCTGCTCGACTTCAACCGCGCCGGCGTTCCGCTGATCGAGATCGTCTCCAAACCGATCGTCGGGGCGGGGGAGCGTGCACCGGAGATCGCCCGCGCCTACGTCTCCGCGTTGCGTGACCTGCTCCGCAGTCTCGACGTCTCCGATGTCCGCATGGACCAGGGATCGATGCGGTGTGACGCCAACGTCTCGCTGATGCCCAAGGGGGCCACCGAGTTCGGGACCCGCACGGAGACGAAGAACGTCAACTCCCTGCGGAGCGTCGAAATCGCCGTCCGGCACGAGATGTGCCGACAGGCGGACGTCCTGACCTCCGGCGGTCAGGTGGTGCTCGAGACGCGGCACTTCCACGAATCCGATGGCACCACCACGGCGGGCAGGCCCAAAGAGTCCGCCGAGGACTACCGGTACTTCCCCGAGCCCGACCTCGCCCCTGTCGAACCGCTCGACGAGCTCGTCGAGAAGATCCGAGCCGGGTTGCCCGAGCTGCCGTGGCTGCGCCGCGCGCGGGTGCAGGCGGAGTGGGGCGTCTCGGATGAGGAGATGCGCGACCTGGTCAACGCCGGGGCCCTGGACCTGATCCTCGCCACCGTCGACGCCGGCGCGGCGCCCACAGAGGCCCGCTCGTGGTGGGTGTCCTACCTGTCCCAGCAGGCCAACAAGCGTGGCGTGGGCCTGCAGGGGTTGGAGATCACCCCGGCCCAGGTCGCACGCGTCATCGAGCTGGTGGCGGAGGGCAGGCTCACCAACAAGCTCGCCCGTCAGGTCGTGGACGCGGTCCTGGACGGCGAGGGCGAGCCCGACCGCGTCGTGGCGGACAGGGGCCTCGAGGTGGTCCGTGACGACTCCGCCCTGCAGAAGGCCGTCGACGACGCCCTCGCCGCGCAGCCGGATATCGCGGACAAGATCCGCTCCGGGAAGGTCCAGGCGGCCGGGGCGATCGTGGGTGCGGTCATGAAGGCCACCCGTGGTCAGGCGGATCCGGCGAGGGTCAAGGAACTGGTCATCGCCGCCTGCGGCTAGGTGTACCGCCAGGCCCCGGTCTCAGGTGCGGGCGTCGCCGCCGCCGCCAGCGGCCTGAGGCAGGATGACGGCGCGGTCATCGGTGGGGACCGGCGAGCCACCGCTCTTGTTGGTGGTCCCGCCCAGCAGCACCCCGTCACCGACCGCCGCCAGCCCGGTGATACGGCCGTAGCGGCCCTCGGCCAGCGGCTCGGGTTGGCCGCGCGCCGCCCCACCGGTCAGGGCGAGGGTGTCGGCGCGTTCGCCGTCCGGCAACGCCAGGGCGAGTGAGTCCTGAGCCGCGGCGCACCCTCCGGCCGAACGCTGGTCGGGCCAGGTCCAGATGACGCGATCGGCGCTCCGTATCACCGCACCGCGGTCGGTGACGGCGGCGAGGTAGAGCTCGGACCCATGGGTGCACAGTCCGGTGATCCGACCCACGTCACGGGCGACGACCTCAGGGTTCTGCGCGGTACCGATGCCCCTGAACCCGGGGAATCTCACGACGTCGGAGCCCACGCCCACCGTCAGGACCGCGTCGACGAACGCGAGGCCCCCGGTCTCGGCGGGGGCGAGTTCGGCGACCGTCCTGGGCGCATCCCCGCGCGCGAGTCGTTCGACCCTGGAGGGGCCGTCGCCGACGACGAGGAGATACAGCAGCCTGTCCTGGGTGAAGTCCGGGGAGGGCGCCACGGCCGCCACGCGACCGCCACGCGGGTCGACCCGGCCGAAGTCCTCGGGAGGACCGTCCACCGAGACGATCTTGACGGCCCCCGTCGACTCCGCCACCAGCGCCCGCTCTCCGAGGCCGGCGACCGCGACGGCCGGCTCGAGGCATGTCGCGATGACGGCAGGATCCGGGTCCACACACGGACCGGTCGCCGGCGGTGTGTCCTGCTCGTCCGGGCGCGGAGACGAGGTCGGCGGGGGGATCCCCGGCGGGGTGGACGGTGGGCCCGCATCCATCCCCGGGCCCGGTGCGGGGGTGAAGGGGGCCTCGAGACGATCGTCGAACCTCGCGCACCCGGCCGTCACCATGACCAGGACCACCAGCAGCGAGAGCGATCTCATGACGACAAGACTACGGTGCGCCGTGTCCTGGGTGCGGGTGCCCGGGAAGCGGCCTATGGTCGCAGGGTGACTTCCTCAACGCCCGGAGACGACGCCCGAACCGAGATGATCCACGACGTCGACTACCCGCTCGACGTCCCCGAGGCCACGAGGACCGGTCCCAGCCCGGGATCCGCGGACTCGGCGACCACGGCATTCCCGGCGGCGACCCGGACGGATTACTCCCACTACCCGGACTCCGGTGCCTACGACACGTCGACGCCGCTGCCGTTCGGTGACCAGCCCACCACCATCGCCCCCGAGACCCGGGACGAGATCCCGCGGCGCGGCACGGCGGACTTCGGGTTGTTCCTCCTGCGTCTCGCGGTGGGCGTCCTGCTGGCGATGCGGGGTCTGCAGAAGCTCTTCGGTCTGTTCGGGGGCCCGGGTCTCGACGGGTTCACGCAGACCCTCACCGAGTCGGGCTTCGAACAGGCCCGGCTCCTCGCGATCACCGGCGGCGTCGTCGAGCTGGTCGCGGGGACTCTGCTCGTCGTGGGCCTGGCCACTCCGGTCGCGGCGGCGGGGTTGCTCGGCATCGTCGGTCTGGGCCTCGCCGTCCGGCTCACCGGCGGCGACCCCATTCCTCTACTCGGTGAGACGAGCCGTGGGCTGGAGACGTCGGTGCTGTACATCGCGGCGCTGCTCGCCCTGCTGTTCGCGGGTCCCGGACGGTGGTCTGTCGACCGTAAGTGGCGATGGTCGCACCGCCCCCGGTTCAGCGGCGCGATCTGGCTGCTGCTGGCCGCCATCGCGGCGGGAGTGATCTGGTACCTGCTCAACGGCACCAATCCGCTGACGTCCACCACCGACAGCCCCGCGGTCACCGCCGGCTGAGGGCCGGGACCGCGGGGGCCCGAACGAGGATCAGTCGGGCAGGATCCGGACCGCACCCTTGTCCGCGGACGACGCCATGGAGGCGTAGGCCCGCAGCGCGGAGGAGACCTTACGGTCGCGGGAGCCCGGGCGCCAGGGGGTGGGCCCCTTGGCCGCCCGGCGGCGGTTCAACTCGTCGTCGTCGACGTCCACCGAGATGGATCGGGTGGCCACGTCGATCGTCACCACGTCCCCGTCCCGGATCAACCCGATCGGGCCACCGGCCGCGGCCTCGGGCGCGATGTGCCCGATGGACAGGCCCGACGAGCCCCCGGAGAACCGTCCGTCGGTGATGAGTGCGCATTTGGTCCCCAGGCCGGCGCCCTTGATGAACGCGGTGGGGTGGAGCATCTCCTGCATCCCCGGCCCGCCGGCGGGACCCTCGTACAGCACCACCAGCACCTCACCGGGCCGCAGGGTCTTGTTGAGGATCACCGAGACCGCCTGCTCCTGGGACTCCACGACCCGGGCGGGGCCGCTGAAGTGGAAGTTCTCCTCGGAGACGCCGGCCGTCTTGAAGACCGATCCGTCCGGGGCGATGTTCCCGCGCAGCACGGCCAGCCCGCCCTCTGCGGTGGCCGGGTGCTCGACGGAATGGATGCACCCGCGCACGGCGTCCGTGTCGAGTGACTCCCAGCGGTTGTCCGTGGAGAACGGTTCGATCGTCCGGACCCCGCCCGGGGCGGCGTGGAACAACTCGACGGCCTTCTCGGTGGCCGAGCCACCACGGATGTCCCAGTCCGCGATGTACTGCTCGAGCGAGGGGGAGTGGACGGAATGGACGTCGGTCTCCAGCAGCCCACCGCGGAACAACTCGCCGAGGATCGCCGGGATGCCGCCGGCCCGGTGGACGTGTTCCATGTAGTAGTCGGAGTTGGGTGCGACCTTGGCCAGGCAGGGGATCCGGCGGGAGATCCGCTCGATGTCGGACAGGTCGAAGTCCACCTCGCCCTCCTGCGCGGCGGCCAGGATGTGCAGCACGGTGTTGGTGGAGCCGCCCATCGCGACGTCCAGCGCCATGGCGTTGGTGAAGGCCTCCCTGGTGGCCACCGCGCGGGGGAGGACGGACTCGTCGTCGTCGCGGTAGTACCGCGTGCACAGCTCCACGATGAGCCGGCCCGCCTCGGCGAAGAGCTCCCGCCGTGCGCTGTGGGTGGCGAGGGTCGAGCCGTTGCCCGGGAGGGACAGCCCCAGGGCTTCGGTGAGGCAGTTCATCGAATTGGCGGTGAACATGCCCGAGCAGGATCCGCACGTGGGGCACGCCGAGCGTTCGATCGTGTCGAGGTCCTCCTGCCCGACCGCCGTGTTGGCCGAGGCGGAGATCGCGGTGATGAGGTCGGAGCCGGCCTTGACCACGCCGTCGACGACCACCGAGAACCCGGACTCCATGGGTCCACCGGAGACGAACACCGTGGGGATGTTCAGTCGCATCGCCGCGTTGAGCATGCCCGGGGTGATCTTGTCGCAGTTGGAGATACACACCAGTGCATCGGCCGTGTGGGCGTTCACCATGTACTCGACGGAGTCGGCGATGATCTCGCGGCTCGGCAGCGAGTACAACATGCCCGCGTGGCCCATGGCGATGCCGTCGTCCACGGCGATGGTGTGGAACTCCCGCGCGACGCCGCCCGCCGCGGTGATCTGCTCGGCGACGATCTCGCCGACGTTCTTCAGGTGCACATGCCCCGGGACGAACTGGGTGTACGAGTTGGCCACCGCGATGATCGGCTTGCCGAAGTCGGCGTCGGTCATGCCGGTGGCGCGCCACAGGGCGCGCGCCCCCGCCGCGTTGCGTCCGGCTGTGCTGGTACGTGACCTCAGGGCGGGCATGGGACCTCGATCGGTTCTCAGGACTACGGGACGTGCGCCCCGTCTGAGCAGCACCGCGACAGGACCGGGGAACCGCCAGGGGGTCGGTCCTGCGACCGGGCCCGTGACGTGCGGCGGAGCGCTCGAGGGGACGGGTACACAGTACCCCCGGAGGCAGGAGTAGCTTCGTTCCGGTCGGGCGAGAGACCGACCGGCGTTCCACACGAATGAGGTTCACCATGACCGACTCGACCGACGTGACCGACTCGGGCCACACCGGAGGCGTCCGCGAGTTCGTCTCGCACTCCGCGGGCGCCGTCGTCCTGGTCTGCGGATTGTTCTTCCTCCTGTCGTTCATGTACCTCGGAGGCACCGCGGACCCCCAGGCCCATGCCCGCCACATCCCCGTGGCGGTGGTGGACTCCGACGCCGGCGCGTCGTTGGACACCCCGGTCGGGGTGCGGGAGCTCGACGTGGGATCACAGATCACCGCCGGCCTGCTGCAGAACAACGACTGGGAGAGGATCCGGCTGCACGTCGTGGATCCCGATACGGCGGAGGAAGGTCTGCGCAACGGGACGTACTTCGGCGCGGTGACGATCCCCGCGGATCTGAGTGAGCGGGTGGTCGGCCTGGTCGAGGCGGCCGCCACCGAGGCGGGGGACGCCGCCGAGCCCCCCGCGCCCGCGCACATCACCCTCGAGTACTCCCCCCGGGTCTCGATCGTGTCGAGTCAGGTCATGAACACCATGGCGGACGCGATGCAGGAGTCGTTGCGCGATCGGATGGGATCCAGGATCCTCCAGGACTCGCAGCTGCTCGCCGAGGCGGAGGGCAGGACGATCGGGGCCGCGGCGACTCTCGCGCTCCAGGATCCGGTGGGGATCGACGTGGTGGCGTGGAACCCGCTGCCGGAGGGGGTGTCGAACGCCTCGCTGCCGATGTTCTACGCGCTGATCGTCGTGCTCGCGGGGTTCACCGGGGCGATGATCATCTCCGCCGTGCTCGACGCCCGTCTGGGGTTCATCCCGCTGGAGATCGGACCGCTGGCGCTGCACGTCCACGTGGCCCCGTTCGGTCGGCTCCAGACCCTCGCCCGCAAATGGGTGGTGACGCTGGTGACGGCCCCGCTCGTGTCCGGGCTGACCCTTCTCGTCGCACACATCATCGGGGTCACGGGGTACGACCCGTGGCACCTGTTCTGGTTCTCGAACCTGGTCATCGTCGCGGTCGGGATCTGTGCCCACACCATCATCGCGGCGATCGGCAACGCCGGCCTGCTGGTCAACCTCGTGGTCTTCGTGGTGCTGGGCATCCCCACGTCGGGAGGCGCCACCCCGACCCAGATGCTTCCGCAGGTGTTCGTGGCGATCGGGAACCTCCAACCGATGCACCAGGCCTACCTGGGGATCCGCTCCGTCATGTTCTTCGACTCGAGCTGGGACGCGGGTCTGGGACACGCGGTCTGGGTGCTCGGTGGCTGGGGCGTGGCGGGACTTCTCGCAGGGGTGGTGATCACCCTGCTGTACGAACGGATGGGGATGCGGCGTCAGGCCGTGGCGGAGCGGGTGCCGGCGGGCCGTCGCTCAGCCGACGTCGTCGGTCCGCGAGGCGGAGTAGGGGTCGCGGATGCGCCCCCGACTGGCGACCGAGAGCCGGGGGAGATCGTGGAACGAGACCCCGCCCATCGGGAATGAGTGGTCGGTGGTGGTGACCAGGCGGGCGAAGCCGTTCTTGGGGAACAGCACCCCCTTGACCTCGTCCCACGGCACGAACCTGCGCGCCCGCCAGGACGACAGGTGGACACCGTCCTCGTCGAGTCTGGTGTTGGTCCGCGCGATCCACCACCCGAACGCGATCGGGAGCAGCACGAGCCACCCGAGAGCGACGGGGTAGGTGCTGACGGGCCAGAGGATCGCCAGGCCGACGACGGCGATGACGGCGTAGGACATGGGGTTGACCCGGAACAGTGCGCGGTCGCTCGGCGTGGATTCCGGGTGGGGTGCTCTGAATGGGGCGCTCATGATGCCCTCCACTGTCTCACGGTCCACGATGTGGGATCGGGTATCCACGAGTTGACGACCGTGACGGCCGGGGCCTAACCTGAGCGCGTGAACACCTGGAACGGTCTAGTACTCGGCCGGCGCGTCGGCGCCTGAGCCGCTACCTGGCTTTCCGTCGACGCGCACCCTCGCCGGCCCCCGTGGCCGTCGGGGGTTTTTTGTTGCCGGGTTCCCCTGGTCCCACCGGACCGGGTGCGGCGACGAACGTCAGCTCCACGACCACCATGAAGGACAGTTGAAGTGAGCGCACCAACGGCACAGCCCGGACCCCGTCCGGGTGCAGAGCACAGGGCCCGGTCCGCGGCCCCCGAGCGGATGACGGGCGCCCAGGCGGTGGTCCGGTCCCTCGAGGAGATCGGCACCGAGGTCGTCTTCGGGATCCCCGGCGGCGCGATCCTGCCCGTCTACGATCCCCTCTACGACTCGGTCAAGGTCCGACACGTGCTGGTCCGGCACGAGCAGGGCGCAGGTCATGCGGCCACCGGGTACGCGCAGGCCACCGGCCGGGTCGGCGTCTGCATGGCCACCTCGGGCCCGGGGGCCACCAACCTCGTCACGCCGCTCGCGGACGCGCAGATGGACTCGGTTCCGATCGTCGCCATCACCGGGCAGGTGGGCACCGCGCTCATCGGCACGGACGGCTTCCAGGAGGCCGACATCTCCGGCATCACCATGCCGATCACGAAGCACAACTTCCTCGTCTCGCACGGCGAGGACATCCCGCGGATGATCGCGGAGGCGTTCCACATCGCGCAGACCGGCCGACCGGGCGCGGTGCTGGTGGACATCCCCAAGGACGTCCTGCAGGCCGAGATGACCTTCTCCTGGCCCCCGGAGATGAAGCTGCCCGGGTACCGGCCGGTGACCAAGCCCCACGGCAAACAGATCCGGGAGGCGGCACGGCTCATCGCCAAGGCCGAGCGACCGGTCCTCTACGTCGGCGGGGGCGTGATCAAGGCGGACGCCTCGGCGGAGCTGTTGGCCCTGGCGGAGCTCACGGGAATCCCTCTGGTCACGACGCTGATGGCGAGGGGCGCGTTTCCCGATTCACACCGGCTCCACTATGGCATGCCCGGCATGCACGGCACCGTGGCCGCGGTCGCCGCGCTCCAGAAGTCGGATCTACTCGTCACGCTGGGCGCCCGTTTCGACGACCGGGTGACCGGCCAGCTCGACACCTTCGCGCCCGGGGCGAAGGTCATCCACGCCGATATCGATCCGGCGGAGATCGGCAAGAACCGCGCCGTCGACGTCCCGATCGTCGGCGACATCAAGGAGGTGCTGGTCGAGCTCGTCCAGACGCTGCGCGGGGAACGCGATGCCGGCGCGCTGCACGAGCCCACCGGGTGGGTGGGCGAGTTGGACGAGATCCGGTCCGAGTACCCGCTGGGTTACGGGCCGCAGTCCGACGGTTCGCTCTCCCCGGAGTTCGTGATCGAGCGGCTCAGCGCGGCCGCCGGGCCGGACGCGATCTACTGCGCGGGGGTCGGCCAGCATCAGATGTGGGCCGCGCAGTTCGTGCAGTACGAGAAGCCGCGCACGTGGCTCAACTCGGGCGGCCTCGGGACCATGGGGTACTCGGTGCCCGCCGCGATGGGCGCCAAGTTCGGTCGGCCGGAGGCCGAGGTGTGGGCGATCGACGGTGACGGCTGCTTCCAGATGACCAACCAGGAACTCGCCACCTGTGCGATCGAGGGCGCGCCCATCAAGGTGGCCCTGATCAACAACGGCAACCTCGGCATGGTCCGTCAGTGGCAGACGCTGTTCTACGACCAGCGCTACTCGCAGACGGACCTGTCGACCCAGTCCATGCTCATCCCCGATTTCGTGAAGCTCGGCGAGGCCCTGGGGTGCGTCGCGCTCCGATGTGACCGCGCGGAGGACGTCGATGAGGTGATCGCCCGGGCCCGGGAGATCAACGACCGACCGGTGCTCATCGACTTCATCGTGGGCAAGGACGCCCAGGTGTGGCCGATGGTCGCCGCGGGCACGTCCAATGACGAGATCATGGCGGCGCGGGACATCCGGCCGCTGTTCGACGACACCGATTCCGTGGCCGACGACGCCGCGGATGTCCACGATGTGACCGAGCGGATCGACGCCGCCGTGCTCGCCGCCCAGGAGGAGGACCAGTGACCGCCCGCTCCCACACCCTGAGCGTGCTGGTGGAGGACAAGCCCGGCGTGCTCGCGCGCGTGGCGTCGCTGTTCTCCCGGCGCGGGTTCAACATCGAGTCCCTCGCGGTGGGTCCCACGGAGACCGACGGTCTCTCGCGGATGACGATCGTCGTGGCCGTCGAGGACTTCCCCCTCGAACAGGTGACCAAGCAGCTCAACAAGCTGGTCAACGTGATCAAGATCGTGGAGCAGGACCCGGCCGGTTCGGTTGCCCGGGAACTCACACTGGTCAAGGTCCGCGCCGACACCACCAATCGTGGCCAGATCGTCGAGATCGCCAGTCTCTTCCGCGCCCACGTCGTGGACGTCTCCCCGGAATCGCTCACGCTCGAGGCCACCGGTACCCCCGACAAGCTCGACGCGCTGCTGCGCATGCTCGACGGCTACGGGATCCGCGAGATCGTGCAATCCGGCATGGTCGCGCTGGGACGCGGCCCCAAGTCCATCACCACCACTCGATAGTCTCGACTCCTACACAAGTCTCGGCTTCACGAACCAACACGAAGGGAATCCACCATGGCAGTGGAGATGTTCTACGACGACTCGGCGGATCTGTCGCTGATCCAGGGCCGCAAGGTCGCCGTCATCGGTTACGGCTCACAGGGCCACGCGCACTCGCTGAGCCTGCGCGACTCCGGTGTCGAGGTCGCGATCGGTCTGCGTGAGGGGTCCAAGTCCCGCGCGAAGGCCGAGGAGGCCGGCCTCACGGTGATGACCGCCGCCGAGGCCAGCAAGTGGGCCGACGTCATCATGCTGCTCGCCCCCGACACCTCGCAGGCCCAGATCTTCACCGAGGACATCGAGCCCAACCTCAGCGACGGCGACGCGCTGTTCTTCGGCCACGGCCTCAACATCCACTTCGGCCTGATCACGCCCGCCGAGGGCGTCACCGTCGCGATGGTCGCCCCGAAGGGTCCCGGCCACCTGGTGCGCCGTCAGTTCGTCGACGGCAAGGGCGTCCCGGCGCTCATCGCCGTGGAGCAGGACCCGAAGGGCGAGGGCGAGGCGCTCGCGCTGTCCTACGCCAAGGCGATCGGCGGCACCCGCGCGGGCGTCATCAAGACCACCTTCAAGGACGAGACCGAGACCGATCTGTTCGGTGAGCAGGCCGTGCTCTGCGGCGGTACCGAGGAGCTCGTCAAGACGGGTTTCGAGGTCATGGTCGAGGCGGGGTACGCCCCCGAGCTCGCCTACTTCGAGGTGCTGCACGAGCTCAAGCTCATCGTCGACCTCATGTACGAGGGAGGCATCGCGCGCATGAACTACTCGGTGTCCGACACCGCTGAGTTCGGTGGCTACCTCTCGGGCCCGCGCGTCATCGACGCCGGTACCAAGGAGCGCATGAAGGAGATCCTGGCCGACATCCAGAACGGCACCTTCACCAAGCGTCTCGTGGCCAACGTCGAGGGTGGCAACAAGGAGCTCGAGCAGCTCCGCAAGGAGAACGCGGAGCATCCGATCGAGGTCACCGGCCAGAAGCTGCGTGATCTGATGAGCTGGGTCGACCGGCCGATCACCGAGACCGCCTGAGGCCCATGTAGGGTCCAGCGGGATCGATTCCCGACTGTCAGGAGGACCGCCGTGCGCCACTTCAACCGAGGAGTGGGGGCGGCGGTTCTCTCGTTCTGTCTGGTCGCGGCCACTGCCGCGTGCACCTCCGGGCCCGCCGACGCGTCGCCGGGTATCACCGCCGCGCAGGTCGAGGGTGCGAGGGTCGCCGTGGACGCCGACGAGTCCGGTGTCGAGG
>NZ_JAALDV010000071.1:0-4762 GCF_014145045.1 Dietzia sp. DQ12-76 | reverse complement strand
ACCCTGTCGAGGATCGTCCGGGTCGCCGACCGCAGCACGGTGCTGCGCCGGACCGCCGACGACTCCGACCCGTACGAGCGGGTCGTGGTGGCCAACGCCGAACTGCTCCTCATCGTCGTCGCGGTCGCGGACCCCCCGCCCCGCGCCGGCTTCGTGGCCCGCGCCCTCGTGGCGGCCTACACGGGCGGACTGGACCCCGTCCTGTGCCTGACCAAGGGTGACCTCGACGACCCGTCGGTGTTCGCCGCCGAGTTCGAGGCACTCGACGTCCCCGTCCTGCGGACCGGGATCGACGACGACCTCGGGGCCCTGCACGATCGGATCGACGGCCGGATCTCCGCCATGATCGGCCACTCGGGGGTCGGGAAGTCCACCCTCGTCAACCGTCTGATCCCCGACGCCCACCGGGCGACCGGCGCGGTCTCGGGAGTGGGCAAGGGCCGGCACACCTCGACCCAGTCGGTCGCCCTCGAACTGGGATCGGGGGGCTGGGTGGTGGACACCCCGGGGATCCGGAGCTTCGGACTGGCGCACGTCTCGCCCGACGACGTGGTGGCGGCGTTCTCCGATCTGGACGCGATCGCTCAGGACTGCCCGCGGGGCTGCACCCACCAGGGCCCGCCCGCCGATCCGGAGTGCAGGTTCGACACCGTCATCGACCCCGCGGTCCACCGACGCGCGCTGGCCGTGAGAGAACTCCTCGGCGCCCTGCAGTCCAACGACGCGTGGGCGCTCGGGTCGGATCAGGACTGAGCACGAGCCGCGACCGTCGCGCCGACGCGGTCAGAGCTTGAGCTCGACGTCCCCCAACGCCACCGAGACGCAGGTCTGGATCCGCTCACCGGGTCCGTGGTCGGTGCCGTTGCGCAGATCGCGGACGTGCCCCTCGTCGAGTCCCACGACACACGTCTGGCAGATCCCCATCCGACAGCCGAAGGGCATCTGCACGCCCACCTTCTCCCCGCCCTCGAGGATGGTGGTGGCACCGTCGAGCTCGACGGTCTTGCCGGTCGAACCGAACGTCACGGTCCCGCCCGAGGCCCCGGCGTCCCGGTTGACGGTGAAGCGCTCCACGTGGAGGTCGTCCCGATTCGTGGCTCTGAAGTGCTCGTCGAGCTCGTCGAGCATCGCGTTGGGCCCGCACGCCCATGTCGGACGCTCCGACCAGTCGGGGACGAGGGCGGACATCTGGCGCGAGTCGATGCGGCCCTCCTCGCTGGTCACCCGGAGATGCAGGACGTAACCGGGTTGGGTCTTCTCGAGGGCGCGCAGCTCGTCGTAGAAGAGCGCGTCCTCCCTCTCACGCACCGAGTGCACGTGGACGACGTCCGGGAACGGTTCGGTGACCGAACGGCGGTCCAGGGACCGGAGCATCCCCATGACCGGGGTGATCCCGGAACCGGCGGTCACGAACATCAGCTTGGGAGGGGTCGGCGTCGGCAGGTGGAAGTCGCCCGCCGGTGCCGCGAGACGGACGATGGTCCCGGGCTCGACGGTGCCGACGATGTGGTTGCTGAGAAGTCCCTCGGGAAGCGCCTTGACGGTCACCGAGTACTCGCCGCGGCCGGTGGTGGGGGCCGAGGTCAGGGAGTAGGAGCGCCAGGTCCAGCGGCCGTCGAGAAGCACGCCGATGCCCAGATACTGGCCGGGCTGGTAGTGCGGGGTCGCGCCCCAGCCGGGCTTGATGACCAGCGTGACGGTGTCCTCCGCCTCGCGGCGCACCGACACCACCTCGCCGCGCAGTTCGCGGGAGGACCACAGCGGATAGATGAGCGACGAGTAGTCGTCCATCCGGAGCGGGTGTGTGAGGCGGTTGAGGAATCGATGTGCGGCCCGGGGTTCAGGAACCCTCGCAGCCGCTGCGCGCAGTACACGGTTGAGCCCGCTGGTCGACTCGGTCACTGGTGCCTCCTTGAGACCGGGGACCGCACGACCCGAGGACCGGGCCGACGGTGCCGGAGATGAGAACCTACGGTAGCGGAGGGTAGCGCCTGGCGGGCACCACACGGGCATGATCCCGCCGGACGGGGCCGGGCTCCCCGATCCCTTCTCAGAGCAGATTAAGCAGGAACGGCAGTTCACCCGCGTCGTACCAGGCGAGATCGATGTCGAGGGCGTCCCCCACGGTGAGCTCCGCGTCCTCGTCCCCCAGATCGGCGCGGTCCACGGCCTCGACCGCGGCCTCGACCGCGCCGGCGGCGCCCGCCAGGTCCACGTGGACGGCGGCGATCTCCTCCATCCCCACGGTCCCCCTGGACAGGCGCACCACGGCGGTGTCCAGATCCGGTCGCGGCTGGGTGTCGGCGTCGGGGACGTCCACGCTCACCACCACCCGGCGGTAGGGATGCGTGTCGTGTACCGCACCGGAGTCGATCTCTCCACCCAGCAGCCGCAGCGAGGCGCGGGCCGCCTCGAGGTACGCCACGTGCTCGATCTCCTCCGTGTCCCCCTCGGCGTAGGATTCCACGAGCGCGGGGGTCGCCGCGAAGGCGGTCCCGCTGCGGACGGGCATCTCCCCGCTGTCGAGCAGGGTCTCCAGCATCGCGAGTGTGGCGGGGATGAACAGACGCATGATGGTGCCTTCCTCGGGTGGACGGTGCGGGTCAGCGGGAGGTGCCGGTGAGCTCGTCCAGCGCCGAGGAGATGAGCTCCCCGATCTCCTCCACGTCCGGCACCGCCTGACGGTCCGCGGTGAACCCGCAGTAGACCACCCCCGAGTAACTGCTCATGGACACGGCCAGCGCCTGACCGTCGAGCAGCGCCGGCACGGGATAGACCTCAGCGAGCTCACCGTCACCCCAGAACATCTTGTGCTGCGGACCGGGCGCATTGGTGACGACCAGGTCATAGCTGTCCGACGGCAGCATGATCGCGGCGCGGGAACCCAGCGCGTGCAGGGTGGGCGGGGCGAAACCCGAGAGTCGGGCCAACGACTTGGCACCCACCGCCTGTCTGGGATGCCGCTGGGTGGCCGTCTCCCTGGAGATCTGCGCGAGCCGCATCCTGGGGTTGGGCTCCCCCACCGGCATCCCGATGAGCGCGGAGGCGATCTCCGCCGAGGTCGCCTCCGCGGAGGCCTCGGGACCGTCGGAACCCTCGGCCGTGCCTGACTCCGAGGACACGGCCATCGGGACGATCGCGCGGAGGGTGTCGGCAGTCGAGAGGGGGTGACCGCAGGACAGGATCCACGACCGCAGCGCCCCACAGAGGACTGCCAGGACCACGTCGTTGACCTTGCAGCCGTGGTCCCTCGCGATCGCGCGTGCCCGGTCCAGGGGGAACGACGCCAGCCCGACCCGGCTGCCGCGGGGTCGGGAGGTCCGGAACATCTCCGCCAGTCCCCCGGGCGGGCGCAGGACGGTGAGACTCGCCGCGCCGACCAGACCCCGGCTCGCCCTCTCCACCGCGTTCACCAGACGGGCCGAGCGTCGGACTAGCTCTAGGGGGTCCGTGGCGATGGTGATCAAGGCGTCCAGCACGAGGACCCCGTCGCCCGGTGACGGGACGGGGGTCCAGGTGGCCACCTCGTGCACGTCAGCAGACGCCTTCTCGTCGGTCATGAGGACCTGTGCGAGGTCCACGGCGTTGGGGCCGCCGAGCAGGACGTGGTGGGTCTTGGTGAGCACCGCCAGCCGCCCGTCGCCGAGACCCTCGATGAGGTAGAGCTCCCACAGCGGCCGGCCGGGTTCGAGCGGACGGTCGACCAGCCGGGCCACCAGATCGGCGAGCTGCCGCACCCCGCCGGGAGCCGGCAGGGCGGACCGCCGCACGTGGAAGCTCAGGTCGAAGTCCGGATCGTCGACCCAGACCGCCCGGGCCAGCCCGAACGGGACGTACCGGATGCGCTGCCGGAACCGGGGTGCGTCGGCCAGTCGGGCGTCGACGAATTCCATCACCCGGTCGATGTCCCAGGGATCGTCCCGGGAGACGAGCGCCAGGGAGCAGGAGTGCCGACTCCGTGATCGGGTGGCGTCCCCGAGGAGCAGATCCGCGTCCGCCGTCGCCAGCCTGGCCGCCACCGGTCAGACCGCCTCGTCGAGTCCGAGCAGCCCGCGGATCTCCACGGCCGCGCGGTCGAAGACCTGGTAGAACACCCCGATCATGCCCGTCTGCACCGCGCCCAGGACGTTCTCGATCGCGTCGTCGACCATCACGCACTCGCGCGGCTCCAGCTCGAGGCGTCTCGCCGCCTCGAGGAACGCCTCGGGATCGGGTTTCTCCACCCCGGTCAGCCCGCTGAGCACCACGTGATCGATCCCGTAGGCGCGGGCGTCCTCACGCACCCGGTCGGCACCCGGGCCCTCGGGTTCGTTGCTGAGGACCGCCAGGCGTACGTCGTTGGCACGTGCACCGATGAAGATCTCCCGCCAGCTCTCGCGGTCCTCTTCCGTGCCGTCCAGCACCCCGAAGTAGTCGACAATCAGTCCTCGCATGGGACCAGCCTAGGCAACGCCCGTCGACGGTGCAGAGGTGGAGCCGGAACCGCCCGGTTCGCCCCGCGCGTCACACCACATAGAGGGATGCGAGACCGGCCCGGTTCTCGTCGGAGAGAGCAGGAGTGCACATGGCCCCGACACCAGTGTCATCGACCCCCCGGGAGAGCGCGCAGGACGAATGCCGGGTCAGGCCGCTGCTGTCGACGGAGCCCGGCCCCGACGTCCGTCCGCACGACCGGGCGAGCGGCCCGGTCGCCGACATGATCGCGGTGGCGGTCCCGGTGCCGGACCCGGAGGACGCGGTACCGGTGCCGGCGCGGCGGGCA
>NZ_JAALDV010000070.1:0-4702 GCF_014145045.1 Dietzia sp. DQ12-76 | reverse complement strand
CACGGCGTCCATGTTCTTCGGCGCCCCCGCCCTGTCGAGCGCCACGTTCGAGGCCACGCTCCCGGTGTTCGGTGAGGTCAAGGTCGTCACGGCCTTGCTCTTCGACGCCGGCGTCTACCTCATCGTCGTGGGGCTGGTCCTGGACATCCTCCGCAGCCTCGGCGCCCGACTCGATCTGGACGCCGAGGATCTCGAGGAGCTGCGCGCCATCTACGTGGACGCCACCGCCTCGCCGTCCACCGCCGCCCTGCGCAATGTCCCCGGTGTGGACTCCGACGGAGCGCGGTCCGACCTCGCGGCCCACCGCGCCGCCCGCCGCGAGGCCGCGGAGAACCAGGGCTCCCCCACCGGAGGCACGTCATGACCGCCGATTTCGGGCTGCTCCTGCTCGCCGGATTGCTCTGTGCCGCCGGGGTCTACCTGCTGCTGGAACGGGCGATCATCAAGATCCTGTTGGGGATCATGATCTTCTCCAACGGCATCAACCTGCTCCTGCTGGCCGCGGGAGGCCCGCCCGGCAGTCCGCCCATCATGGGCCGCGGCCGGAGCCCCGACGCCGCCGACTCCGACCCCCTGTCCCACGGGATGATCCTCACCGCGATCGTCATCACGGCCGGCGTCGGAGCCTTCATCCTCGCGTTGGCCTACCGCTCCTACCAGTTCACCACCGCTGATGAGGTCGCCGACGACGCCGAGGACACCAAGATCGCCAAGCGCTCACCCACCGACGCCTGGTCCGCGCCCGACCGGGACCTGTCCGACGACCACAGCACAGGTCAACCCACCGAACTCGGGGACCACGTCGACTACGACGACGACGACCTGACGGACGCCGAGGCGGAGGCCGAAGCGGAGGCCGAAGCGGAGGCGCGAGGTGGGGCCCGCGGGCGCGACGTGCCCGCCCGACTCCCCCGGAGGACGACGCGCCGGAGCGACGGGGACGACCGAGACCACGGAGACGACGGAAGGGAGGGCGGCCGGTGATCTCCCCCGACCTCTTCGGCTACCTCATCCCCTCGGTCGTCCTCATACCCCTGCTCGCCGCGGCCCTGTGTCTGGTGGTCTCCCGCCGACCCCGCGTGCAGAACATCATCACGGTCGTCACCCTCACAGTCGTGCTGGTCATCGCCGGCGTCCTGCTGGTGCTCACCGACCAACACGGCGTCCACACCGTGCAGGTGGGCGGATGGGACGCGCCCGTGGGCATCACCCTGGTGGCCGACCGGCTCAGCGCGCTCATGCTGTGTGTGTCGGCGATCGTCCTGCTCACGGTGATCATCTACGCCGTGGGCCAGGGTGTCCGCGACGGCGACGGCGACCAGCCCACCTCCATCTTCCTCCCCACCTACCTGGCGCTCGCGGCGGGACTGAACGCCGCGTTCATCGCCGGCGACCTGTTCAACCTGTTCGTCGGGTTCGAGATGCTGCTGGCCGCGTCCTACGTCCTGCTCACGCTCGGCGCCAGTCAGGAGCGCGTCCGCGCCGGGGTCTCCTACACCGTCGTGTCGATGGTGTCCTCGATGGTCTTCCTGCTCGGCATCGCACTGACCTACTCGGCCGCGGGCACACTCAACCTCGCGCAGCTCTCCGTGCGGATGACCGAGGTCCCGGAGGGGTTGCGGAACACGATCTTCGCCGTCTTCCTGGTCGCGTTCGGCATCAAGGCCGCCGTCTTCCCCCTGTCCACCTGGCTGCCCGACTCCTACCCCACCGCGCCCGCCCCCGTCACCGCGGTGTTCGCCGGACTGCTGACCAAGGTGGGTGTCTACGCGATCATCCGCTTCCACACCCTCGTGTTCCCCGGTGGGTCCATGGACGGCGTCCTCCTGGTGGCGGGTCTGCTCACGATGGTGATCGGCATCCTCGGCGCCATCGCACAGTCAGACATCAAACGAATACTGTCGTTCACCCTCGTCAGCCACATCGGCTACATGATCTTCGGCATCGCCCTGTCGACCGGGTACGGGCTGAGTGCGGCGATCTACTACGTCGGACACCACATCATCGTCCAGACCACACTGTTCCTGGTGGTCGGACTGATCGAGCGGCAGGCCGGGTCGTCCTCCCTGCGCCGCCTCGGCTCGCTCGCGGTGGCCAGCCCCGTCCTCGCGGTGATGTTCCTCATCCCCGCCCTCAACCTCGGTGGCATCCCGCCCTTCTCAGGGTTCATCGGCAAGCTCGCGGTGGTCCAGGCCGGCGCCGAGGTCGGAGGTCCGCTCATGTGGGTCCTCGTCGCCGGGGCGATGGTCACCAGCCTGCTCTCGCTCTACGTGATGGTGCGCGTGTGGTCCAAGGCGTTCTGGCGTCCCCGGGCCGACGCCCCGGAGGGTGCGGTGGCCCTGGCCAAGCCGCTGGCACTGCTGCCCTCCGACGAGTACGTGGAGTTCGACGAGCGCGAGGAGGTGGGCCGGATGCCGCTGAGCATGGTCGCGCCCACCATGGCCCTGATCGTGGTCTCCTTGTTGATGACAGTCTTCGCCGGCCCGTTGCTCGGGGTGACCGACCGGGCCGCCGAGAGCCTGATGGAGCGGCATGACTACCTGGACACCATCCCCCTCGACGCGACGCCCGACCGCTACGTCGGTTCCGTGACGGGGGTGCGCTGACATGCCCCGCAGGATCGCGGCCCGTCTCGACCCCCGGGTGGTCGGTTCCCGCCTGTTCATGATGCTCTGGCTGACGGTCGCGTGGGTCATGCTGTGGGGCCCGGTCGAGGTCGGGACCATCGTCGCCGGGGTCCTCGTGGCACTCGTGGTGATGGTCCTGCTCCCACTCCCCCGTGTGCCCGTGGAGGGCCTGGTCAGACCTCTGTCGACGGTGTGGCTGGTGATCGTGGTGGCCTACTACCTCGTCCGTTCGTCGCTCGCCGTGGCGTGGCTGTCCGTGCGCCCCCAGGCACCGCCCCGTTCCGCCGTGCTGCGGGCACCCATGCGGCTCAGGTCGGACTTCACGCTCGCCCTGGCCGTCAACACCCTGAACCTCATGCCCGGAGGCGTCGTCGTGCGCGTCGATCCGGTGGCCCGGTACGTGTACGTCCACGTCCTGGACGCCGGCAGCCCCGAGGCGGTCGAGCGGTTCCGGCGCCAGACCGCCCACGTCGAACAGCTGTACTCTCGGGCGTTCGAACGGCCCGAGGACTGGAAACCGAGCCCGCAGCACTACTACGCCCCCTCGGAGGAGTACGGGACCGACAGCGAGGAGCACCGATGAGCCTGACACTGCTGTTGTGGAGCGCGGCCGTGGTCGCCCTCACGCTCGCACTGTTCACCACCATGATCCGTCTGATCGGTGGCCCGGGCACCCTCGACCGACTGATCTCGCTGGACATGCTCGCCGCGATCGCCCAGTGCGGCGTCGGGGTGTACATCGCGTGGAGCAAGGACACCACGGCGGCGGCCGCCCTCGTAGCACTCGCACTGGTCGCCTTCCTCGGATCGGTGTCCGTGGCCCGGTTCCGCGTCAGCGACTCCGCCGGAGTTCACAAGGAGACCCTCACATGACCGACGACCCCAGGGAGATCGTCTCGGCGCTCTTCGTCCTCGCCGGGGCGTTGCTGACCCTCGCCAGCGCCATCGGTCTGGTGCGCTTCCGCGACACCCTGAGCCGGATGCACCCTGCAGCCAAACCGCAGGTCCTGGGACTGGTGCTCGTCTTGCTGGGGGCGAGCATCCGGATCTTCCCCCACATCGACCTGGGAATGCTGCTGCTGGCCGGCATCGTGGCCGTGTGCACCGCACCGGTGATCGCCAACCGAGTGGGCAACCTGGCGTATCACGAGAGCGTCGAGGACGGCACGATCACCCACGAGGCCCCGGTGCTGGAGAAGTTCCAGGCCAGCGAGGCCAACCGGAAGAACACATCCTGACCCGCCGATCGGGTCCGGGCGCCGGGACGACTCGAGCCCCGCTCCCTTCACGGGGGCGGGGCTCGTTCGGTGGTACCGGGCTACCGGTCGATCACGGGGCGGGCTGAGCAGGCGACACCGCGGTCCCGGTCTGGCCCTGGGTGGGCTGATCCCCGACGGGGACCTCCACGAGGACGTCCTCCTCGATCTCGACGACCTCGACCTCCGCGCCCTCGACTTCCGCGCCCTCGACCACGTCGGCGTCCTCCGCCTCCGCGTCGGCCTCCCCCGTGTAGGTGGGCAGGGTGTAGGGGGCGTCGGGATCCGCGGGCTGCTCGTTGGGCGGGGAACACGCGGTCACGGCGAACGCGAGTGCGAATGCGGGAACCGCGACCATGAGGCGGCGGGCGGTCTGACGCGGGGCCATGAGGGCTCCTTCGATCTCGAAAAGCTGCAGGTCGCTGTGAGCACGCGTCCCGACGGGCGGAGTGCGTGAACTCATCATATCCTCAGCAGTCAGCGGTCGAGGTCCTGGGTGACGATCACGATCACCCCGGGGGCACCCACCTCGAGATCGGCAGGGCGGGGCAGGGCGGGGATGCCCAGCTGGGCCGCGACGGCCTCGGCGGCCTGCCGCTCACCGGCGCCGGTTCCGAAGTACACGGTCGACTCGGACACCACCGGCCGGTTGGAGGGCAGGTTGGCCACCTCGCCGACGGCGAAACCGGACTCGCGAAGCGCCTCTCCGGTCCTCCCGGCGAGCCCCGTGACGGTGCTGTTGTTGAACACCTGCACGGGTACCGCGGTCACGGCCGGAACGCCGGGCTGGCCGGCCGGGGGCTGCTCGGCGGCCTGACC
>NZ_JAALDV010000006.1:0-16585 GCF_014145045.1 Dietzia sp. DQ12-76 | reverse complement strand
GGATGCCGTCCACCCGGGCGATCTCCAGGGCCGGTGGGCCGTCGACCTGTGCCAGCACCCGGTCGCCCACGGCGACAAGTGAGGACACGGATCCCGGCGCCGGGACGACCTCGCCACCCTCGGGGTCGGCGGCCGACGGCGCGGGGGCCGGGCTGGCGTTCCCCTGCTCGATCCCGGTGTAGTCCTCCAGTTGGCCGGTGGTCGACGCGCAACCGGCGAGCCCGACGACGAGGGAGATGACGGCGGCGGTGACCGCGGTGCGGCGGTGGGCACGAAGGGGCACGGTGTTCCTTTCGACGTGCCCACAGTGTCCCTCACGCGGGTCCTCAGTCTCCGTCCAGGTCCGGGCGACTACCCTCACGGCGGTGCGGGGACCACCCGCTCCCGTGCCCACGGTCCCCGACAGAAAGCAGCGCCCGTGAACCCGACGGTCCTGGCCGCCCCCGCCGCGGACGGCATGTCCTGGCTCCAGGTGGTCGTGCTCTCCGTGATCCAGGGGATCACGGAGTTCCTGCCGGTCTCGTCCTCCGGGCACCTTCGGATCTTCTCCACCTGGATGTTCGGGTCGGACGCGGGCGCCTCGTTCACGGCGGTCGTCCAGCTCGGCACGGAGGCGGCCGTTCTGGTGTTCTTCTTCAAGGACATCGTGCGGATCGTCGTCGCCTGGTTCCGGGGCGTGTTCGACGCCGGACACCGCGACGACCCGGACTACCGCCTCGGGTGGTACGTCATCATCGGGTCGATCCCCATCGCGGTGATCGGGTTCCTCGGCAAGGACCTCATCCGGGACGCGGCCCGGAATCTGTGGATCACGGCGATCGTCCTCATCGCGTTCTCGTTCGTGTTCCTGATCGCGGAGAAGGTCGGAAGGCAGGACCGCCCGGTCGACGGCCAGTCGCTCGAGGGTCTGAGGTTCAAGGACGCCGTGGTCATGGGCCTGGCCCAGTGCCTGGCCCTCATCCCCGGCGTCAGCCGGTCGGGCGGCACCATCTCCGCGGGCCTGTTCCTCAACATGTCCCGCGAAGCCGCCGCACGGTTCTCCTTCCTGCTGGCCATCCCGGCGGTGTTGGCCTCGGGACTGTTCAGCCTCCCCGACGCCTTCGAGCCGTCCGTGGGGCAGTCCGCCACCGGGATCCAGCTGGTCGTGGGATCGGTGATCGCGTTCGTGCTGGGATACATCGCCATCGCCTGGCTCCTACGCTTCGTCCAGAAGCACTCCCTGGCCTGGTTCGCCGGCTACCGCATCATCCTCGGTCTGGTCGTGATCGTCCTGCTGTCCACCGGCACGATCCCCGCGACCTGACCGCACCACGGATACGGCGCGGCCTCGGTAACCTGCCGTCATGACCGTCATCCTCCTGCGCCACGGCCGCTCCACCGCCAACACCGCCCTCACACTGGCCGGCCGTACCTCCGGGGTCGCGCTCGACGAGACGGGCCGCACGCAGGCGCAGGACCTCTGTCGACGCCTGGCGGGGCTGCCCGTCGAAGCGGTCGTCCGGTCGCCGCTCATGCGCTGCCGGGAGACGGTCGAGCCGTTGGCCGCCGCGTTCGGGGTGGAGCCGGTCGTGGACGAGGGCCTGGTCGAGGTCGACTACGGGTCGTGGACCGGACGGGCCCTGAGCGAGCTCGCGTCGGAACACATGTGGTCGGTGGTGCAGCAGCATCCTTCCTCGGCCGTCTTCCCGGAGGGCGAATCCCTCGCGGAGATGGCCACCCGCGCGGTCTCTGCCGTCCGGGCACATGACCGACGCCTGGCGGAGGACGCGGGCCGCGACGTCCTCTGGGTGGCGTGCAGCCACGGGGACGTGATCAAGTCGGTGATCGCCGACGCGTACGGAATGCACCTCGACCACTTCCAGCGCATAGTGGTCGAACCGGGATCGGTGTCGGTGGTGCGCTACACACCTCACCGGCCGTTCGTCCTCCGGGTCAACGACACCGGCGGGGACCTGGCGAGTCTCCGGGGGGAACCCGCCGGACACGTGGGCCGGGCCACCGCGGGCGACGCCAGCTCGGACGCGGTGCCGGGCGGGAACGTACCCTTGTGAACCGCACCTCCGCCCAGGACCGCCCGGCACCACCCGGCAGTACACTTCACAGCACAGCACCGAGGAGACGACCGGCATGAGCAGGGAAGTCCACGAGTTCCGCGACCCGGCGAGGTTCGTGGTGGGCACGATCGGCCAGCCCGGCGAGCGCGTGTTCTTCGTGCAGGCCACGGGTGGAGGCCGGACCGTCTCCGTCCGGTGCGAGAAGCAGCAGGCCCAGATCCTCTCCGAGCGGATGGGCGACCTCCTCGACGAGATCGCCGCGAAGTCCGATGTCCCCGTCCCCCCGGCCGCGGGCGTCGTGGACGATCTCGCGCCACTGGAGATGCCCGTCGACGCGGAGTTCCAGGTGGGGACGATGGGCCTGGGCTGGGACGGGGAGAAGAGCCAGATCGTCGTGGAGTTGCTCGCGGCGGACCCCGCCGCCACCGACGAGTCGGTCGTCCTCTCGGATGCCGAGGACGCCCCCGACGCGCTCCGCGTGTTCCTGACCCCGCAACGGGCACGGCAGTTCGTCCTGCGCAGCGAGAAGGTGGTCTCCGCCGGCCGTGCCCCGTGCCCGCTGTGCGGGGAGCCGATCGACACGACGGGACACTTGTGCATCCGCCTCAACGGGTACCTCCCTCGTTCCGGTGAGGCGCTCGCCGACCTCGTCGATCCGTGACCGCCCGCCCGCCGGGCCCCGAACTCACCGTTCTGCACCGGATCCCCTCGGGCAGCAACGCGGTGTACCGCTGCGTGGACACACTGGGTGAACACTGGGTCTACAAGCCCTCGGCGGGAGAGCGCCCCCTCACGGATTTCCCCGACGGCAGCCTGGCGGCCCGGGAGATCGCGGCGTACACGGTGTCCGTCGCGCTGGGGTGGGACCTGGTGCCGGAGACGGTGGGGGCGCACGGCCCGGGCGGCCCGGGGATGGCGCAACGGTGGGTCGACGAGATCGACCGGACCGAGACTCCCGGCCACGACCCGGTCGACGTGCATTCCGTCGACGCCCTGCCTCCCGGCCGCGTGGCGGTGCTGCGTGGCCAGGGTTCGGGAGGACAGGAGGTGGTGGTGGCGCACGCTCTCGACGACCGACTCCGCCGCATCGCGCTGTTCGATCTCGTCGTCAACAACGCCGACCGCAAAGGCGGTCACGTCCTGGTCGACACCTCCGGTCAGATCTGGGCGATCGACCACGGCCTGTCCTTCCACACCGAGGACAAACTGCGCACCGTCCTGTGGGGGTGGGCGGGCCAGCCCCTGCCACCGGAGGATCTCGAGGCCCTCGAGACGGTGCGCGACGGCCTGGCCGGGGACGGCCCCCTGGCGGGCGCTCTGAGAGACCTGCTCGCACCCGGCGAGGTCCGCGCGCTGGAGGAGCGGGTCGCCGCGCTGGTGGAGGGGGAGGTGTTCCCCGCGCCGGGGCCGGGGTACCCGTTACCCTGGCCGCTCTTCTGATATCCCGCGGTATCTAGACTCGGCCGCATGCACTCGTGGCCCCCGCCCGTCGTCCCCGCCGTACCCGGCGACGGCGCCCCGCTGAAACTGTTCGACACCGCGAGTGGCGGGATCCGCGAGGTGTCCGCCGGGCCCGTCGCGGGGATGTACGTCTGTGGCATCACCCCCTACGACACCACCCACCTCGGTCACGCCGCGACGTACCTGACCTTCGACCTGGTGTACCGGCTCCTCCTGGACGCCGGGCACGAGGTGCACTATGTCCAGAACACCACGGACGTCGACGACCCGCTGTTCGAGCGCGCCGAGCGCGACGGCGTGGACTGGAGGGAACTCGGCGATCGCGAGACCGACCTCTTCCGCGCCGACATGCAGGCACTCCGTGTGCTCCCCCCACGCGACTACGTGGCCGCCACGGAGACCGTGGGCGAGGTCGTGGAGATGGTCGCCGAACTCGTCGACGGCGGCCACGCCTACACGATCGACCCGGGGGTCGACGGCTACCCCGACGTCTACTACCGCCACCGGTCCACCCCGGCGTTCGGGTACGAGTCGGGGTATGACGCGGCGCAGATGGCCGACGCCTTCGCCGAGCGCGGCGGGGACCCCGACCGTCCCGGGAAGGAGCACCCGCTGGACGCGCTGCTGTGGCGGGTGGCACGGCCCGGGGAGCCGTCCTGGCCCTCACCCTGGGGAGCGGGCAGGCCGGGCTGGCACATCGAGTGTTCTGCCATCGCACGCAACAGGCTGGGAATGGAGTTCGACATCCAGGGCGGGGGAAGCGATCTCGCGTTCCCACACCACGAGTTCTCCGCAGCCCACGCGGAGGCCGCGACCGGCCGCTCACCGTTCGCGCGCTTCTACGTGCACGCGGCGATGATCGGCCTCGACGGGGTCAAGATGAGCAAGTCGCTGGGCAATCTCGTGCGGGTCAGGACTCTGCGCGACCAGGGGGTGGACCCGGCGGTGATCCGGCTCGCACTGGCCGCCGGGCACTACCGGACGGACCGGTCATGGTCGGAGGAGCTGCTCGCGGAGGCCCGCTCCCGGTGGGAGAGGTGGTTCCGTGCGATCGCTCGGGAAGCGGGCGCCGACTCGGCCGCGACCATCGCCACGGTGCGCGACCGGCTCGCCGACGACCTCGACACCCCTGGCGCCCTGGCCGCGGTCGACGACTGGGCGGAGGCGACCCTGGCCGGCGACGAGTCGGACCCGTCCGCCGGATCCTCCGTCGCGATCGCCCTCGACGCCCTGCTCGGCCTCGCCCCCGCCACCTGACGGCCGTCCCGGGGCCGCTCCAGCCGAACATCACACCTGGCCGGTGTCGGGCTCGTCCCGGTCTCCTCTCAGGAAGCGCTCGAACTCGGCGGCGATCGAGTCGCCGTCGACCAGCGGCATCGTCTCACCGTCGGCGACCCGCCCACGGTCGGGCTCGGGATCCACCCCCGCGCCGACCCCGTTCTCCTCGTCCATCCGGTCCTCGAGGGACTGGATGTAGTCGCGCAGGTCCTCGTCCTCGCCGGCCGCGGCGTCGACCTTCGCCACCCACGTGCGGGACTGCACCCGCAACGCATCCATCGGGACGGCCACCCCGAGAGTGCCCGCAAGCCAGGACAGGACGGCCTCGGTGCCGCGCGGGTTGGGTGGGGCGGCCACGTAGTGCGGGACACCCGCCCACAGGCTCACCGTCGGGACACCGGCCTCGGTGAGGAGCTGCTGGAGGACACCGGTCATCCCGGTGGGTCCCTCGTAGTCGGACGCCCGCACTCCCATGTCGGCGATCCGTTGGCGGTTGAACGCCGTCCCGGTGAGGGGAACCGGGCGGGTGTGGGGGACATCGGCCAGGTAGGCACCCAGCAACACCACCTCGGTGACCGCCAGCGTGTCGACGAGGTCCACGAACTCGGAGGCGAACCGGCGCCACTTCAGGCCGGGTTCGGGACCGCGGACCAGCAGGACGTCGTGGTCGACCCCGTCCGGTCGGCACACGGACACCAGGATCTGCGGCCACTCGACCGACCTCGACACCCCCTGTGAGTGCCGGACCGTCGGTCTCTGGTCGAGGTAGTCGAAGAACTCGTCGCCACCGATCTCAGCGATCTGCCGCGCCTCCCACGTCAGGGCGAGGTGCTCGACCGTGCCGGTGGCCACGTCGGCGGCGTCGTTCCAGCCCTCGAAGGCCACGATCATGACGGGGCTCTCGAGATCGAGAGGCCCGTCGGGGGTCCATTCGACAGTCATCCGTACAGCCTACGGACGGCGACTTCCGGGGCACCCATACACTGGGGCCATGTCTGCCGATTTCGATTCGCCCCTGTTGGACGCCGCCCGTCGGCGAGTGCTGATCAGCGACGGGGCGATGGGCACGATGCTGCAGGCCGTCGACCTCGACGTCGATGCGGACTTCCTCGGCCTGGAGGGGTGCAACGAGATCCTCAACGCCACCCGACCCGACGTCGTGGCGGACATCCACCGCGCGTTCTTCGAGGCCGGCGCGGATCTGGTCGAGACCAACACCTTCGGGTGCAACCTGTCCAACCTCGGGGACTACGACATCGTCGACCGCATCGGCGAGTTGGCCGAGAAGGGTGCGG
The DNA here is from genome assembly GCF_014145045.1 of Dietzia sp. DQ12-76. NCBI lineage: Bacteria > Bacillati > Actinomycetota > Actinomycetes > Mycobacteriales > Dietziaceae > Dietzia > Dietzia sp. DQ12-76. The sequence goes on along the minus strand of NZ_JAALDV010000006.1, from coordinate 10,497 downwards.
CGATCGCCCGGAGCGTCGCCGACGAGATGGGTCCGTCCGAGGACGGGACCCCCCGGATGGTGCTGGGTTCCCTCGGGCCAGGGACCAAGTTGCCCTCGCTCGGGCAGAGCACGTTCGAGGAGATGCGGGAGGCCTACACCCGCGCGGCGGAGGGGCTGGCGCGGGGCGGGGCGGACGCGTTCCTGGTGGAGACCAGCCAGGACCTGCTCCAGGTCAAGGCAGCCGTGCTCGGGTGCCAGGACGGGATGGCGGCCGCGGGGCGCCGGTTGCCGATCATCACACACGTGACCATCGAGACCACCGGGACCATGCTCCTGGGCTCCGACATCGGAGCAGCTCTGACCGCTCTCGAACCGCTCGGGATCGACATGATCGGCCTCAACTGCGCCACCGGACCGGCCGAGATGATCGAGCACCTGCGCTACCTCACCCAGCACGCCGGTGTCCCCGTCTCGGTGATGCCCAACGCCGGCCTCCCCGAACTGGGTGAACACGGCGCCGTCTACCCACTCGGCGCCGAGGCGTTCGGCCCCCAGGTGGCCGACTTCGTCTCCGAGTTCGGGCTGTCGATGGTCGGTGGCTGCTGCGGCACCACCCCCGAGCACATCACGCGGCTGAGGGACGAGGTGAGGTCGCGGTCGAAGGCCGAACGGCGGGTCGAACCCGTCAACGCCGTCGCCTCCCTCTACACCTCGACCCCCCTGCGGGCCGACGCCGGCATCCTCATGATCGGCGAGCGCACCAACGCCAACGGGTCGAAGCGGTTCCGGGAGGCGATGCTCGCCGCCGACTGGGACACCTGCATGGACATCGCCAAGGAGCAGATGCGTGACGGGGCGCAGATGATCGACCTCTGCGTGGACTACGTGGGCAGGGACGGGTCGGGGGACATGGCCGAGCTGGCCGGGCGTCTGGCGACCTCGTCCACCCTGCCGATCATGCTCGACTCGACCGAGCCCGAGGTCATCCGGACCGGCCTGGAGCACCTGGGGGGACGGTGCACGGTCAACTCGGTCAACTACGAGGACGGGGCCGGCCCGGAGTCGCGCTTCCAGAAGATCATGGAACTGGTCTCGCGCCACGGCGCCGCGGTGGTCGGGCTGGCCATCGACGAGGAGGGCCAGGCACGCACCGCCGACCGCAAGGTCGCGATCGCGGAGCGGATCATCACCGATCTCACCGAGAACTGGGGGATCGCCGAGGACGACATCATCATCGACTGCCTCACCTTCCCCATCTCCACCGGTCAGGAGGAGGTCAGGCGGGACGGGATCGAGACCATCGAGGCGATCCGCAGACTCACCGAATCGCACCCCAGGATCCATACCACCCTGGGCCTGTCCAACATCTCGTTCGGCCTCAACCCCGCCGCGCGACAGGTTCTCAACTCCGTGTTCCTGCACGAGTGCATCCAGGTCGGTCTGGACAGTGCGATCGCGCACAGCTCCAAGATCCTGCCCATGAGCAAGATCGACGAGCGTCAACGTGAGGTCGCGCTGGACCTCGTCTACGACCGCCGCAAGGAGGGGTACGACCCCCTCCAGGTCTTCATGGAGCTGTTCGACGGTGTGTCGACGGCCAGCACCAAGGACGCCAGGGCGGCCGAACTCGCCGCGATGCCGCTCATGGATCGGCTGTCCGCGCGGATCGTCGACGGGGAACGCAAGGGCCTCGAGGCCGACCTCGACGCGGCGATGGAGGAGATCCCCCCGCTCGAGATCATCAACACCCACCTGCTCAGCGGCATGAAGACGGTAGGCGAGCTGTTCGGCTCCGGCCAGATGCAACTGCCGTTCGTCCTGCAGTCGGCCGAGACCATGAAGACCGCGGTCGCGCATCTGGAACCCCACATGGAGGCCAGCGACGAGGACGGCAAGGGTCGTATCGTCCTGGCGACGGTCAAGGGCGATGTCCACGACATCGGCAAGAACCTGGTGGACATCATCCTGTCCAACAACGGGTACGACGTGGTGAACATCGGAATCAAGCAGCCGATCGCCGACATCATCTCGGCGGCCCGGGAGCACAAGGCCGACGTGATCGGCATGTCCGGTCTCCTGGTGAAGTCGACCGTGGTGATGAAGGACAACCTCGCGGAACTCAACTCGGAGGGCATCGCCGGCGACTACCCCGTTCTCCTGGGTGGTGCGGCCCTCACGCGTGCCTACGTCGAGGTGGACCTCGCCGGGATGTACGAGGGTGAGGTGTTCTACGCCCGGGACGCCTTCGAGGGACTGCGCCTCATGGACGAGGTCATGACGGCCAAGCGGACCGGCGTCCCCATGGCGGAGTCCTCGGACGCGTCGGCCAAGGCCGCGGAACGGCGCGAGCGGAGGGCCCGAAGCGAGCGGATCGCCGCCAAGAGGGCCGCCGAGGCCGAGCCCGTCGTGGTCCCGGAGCGTTCGGACGTCGCGGCGGACCAGCCCATCGCCACCCCGCCCTTCTGGGGGACGCGCATCGCCAAGGGGATCCCGGTGGCCGACTATGTCGGGCACCTCGACGAGCGCGCCCTGTTCTTCGGGCAGTGGGGACTCCGCGGCACCCGCAGCGGGGACGGCCCCGACTATGACGAGTTGGTCGCCACCGAGGGACGACCACGCATGCGGTCATGGATCGACCGGCTCACCACCGAGCGGATCCTGGCCCACTCCGCCGTGGTGTACGGGTACTTCCCGGCCTACTCGGAGGGCCAGGACATCTGTGTCCTGGCCGAGCCGCGCCCGGACGCCGAGGTGTTGCACCGGATCTCCTTCCCCCGCCAACAGCGGGGCCGGTTCCTGAGCATCCCGGACTTCCTCGCCTCCAGGGAGCGCTGTGAGGCCGAGGGGACCGTCGACGTGCTGCCCTTCCAGCTCGTCACCATGGGGACGCCGATCGCGGACTTCGCCAATGAGCTGTTCGCTGCGGACAACTACCGCGACTACCTCGAGGTCCACGGTTTGTCGGTCCAGCTCACCGAGGCGCTGGCCGAGTTCTGGCACCGGCGGGTGCGCGACGAACTCCGCCTGCCCGAGGGCGCCGTCTCCGACGAGGACCCCGACACCATCCACGACTACTTCGACCTCAAGTACCGGGGAGCCCGCTACAGCTTCGGCTATGGCGCCTGCCCCGACCTGGAGTCGCGCCGGGTCGTGGTGGACCTGCTCGAGCCGGAGCGCATCGGTGTCGAACTCTCGGAGGAGTTGCAGCTCCACCCCGAACAGTCGACGGACGCGTTCGTGCTCTACCACCCGGAGGCGAAGTACTTCAACGTGTGACCCGGGCGCCCAGGGTAGCCTCTCCTGGCTGGTGGGGGCTTCCCTGCCGGGTGATGATGAGTGGATGGACTGGGGGCGGGGCGGGGCGCTGCGGACGTTCGTTGGCTCTCGACAGGGCGTCCTCGCCCTGACCACCGTCCTGGCGATCGTGATCCATCTTCTCTCGCGTGCGCTCACCGACCCCGACGTCTCCGACATCACGGAGTGGGTGATCCGCGCGCCGCTGGTCGCCGTGGTGGTGGTCGGCGGGATCCCCCTCATCATCGGGGTCGTCCGCTCGGCGGTGAAGAGTGCCGGGGGAGCGGACATGCTCGCCGCGGTGTCGATCGTCACCGCGGTCCTGCTCTCCGAGTGGCTGGTGGCCGCGATCATCGTCCTCATGCTGTCCGGGGGAGAGGCGCTCGAGGCCGCGGCGTCCCGCAGGGCATCGGCGACTCTCGACGCCCTCGCCCGACGGAGCCCGACGATCGCGCACCGCCTCCGCGGGGACACGGCGACCGAGGGCATCGACGACCTCCCTGCCGATGACGTGCTGGTCGGTGACCTTCTGCTCGTCCTGCCCCACGAACTGTGCCCCGTCGACGGCGAGGTGGCGGAGGGCAGAGGCGCGATGGACGAGTCGTACCTCACCGGCGAGCCGTACGTCGTCCCCAAGACACCAGGGGCGCAGGTGCTCTCCGGCGCTATCAACGGCGAATCACCACTGACCGTCCGCGCCCACCGGGTGGCGGCGGATTCCCGTTATGCGCAGATCGTCGGCGTGCTGCGGGAGGCGGAGGAGAACCGGCCCCCGATGCGTCGTCTCGCCGATCGCCTCGGCGCCTGGTACACGCTGATCGCGCTGGCGCTGGGCATCCTCGGCTGGGCGTTCTCCGGAGATCCGACCCGTTTCCTCGCGGTGGTCGTGGTTGCGACCCCGTGCCCGCTCCTCATCGGCGTCCCCGTCGCGATCATCGGTTCCATCTCGCTGGCCGCCAAGCGGGGCATCATCATCCGGAATCCGGCGATGCTCGAGAACGTCGGACGCGTCGAGACGATGATGTTCGACAAGACCGGCACGCTGACCTATGGGCGTCCGGTCCTCACGGAGATCGTCGCGAGGCCCGGGATGGATCCCGACGAGGTGCTCGCCGCGGCGGCGGCGATCGAGGCGTACTCCCGCCACCCGCTCGCCAGAGCCGTCATCGACGCGGCAGCCGAACGGAACCTCGGGACCCAGGCCACCACCTCCGTCGCGGAGAGGCCCGGCGCCGGACTGGTCGGCGAGGTGGGTGGACGCGTGGTCCGCCTGACCAACCGTCGCGGGCTCGCCGAGGTCGATCCGGGCGCGTCCAGCCTGCTCCCGGGATCCGAGACGGGGATGGAGGCGGTCGTCCTCGTCGACGACCGGTACGCCGCGGTCCTCCGATTCCGTGACGAACCGCGGGCAACCGCGGCTGACTTCATCGCGCATCTCCCGCGCGCACACGGAGTCACACGGATGATGATCATCTCCGGTGACCGTGAGGCCGAGGTCCGCCGGTTGGCGGACCGGGTGGGTATCACCGAGGTCTACGGCGGGGTCACTCCCGAGGGGAAACTCGCGATCGTCCGCGAGCGCACGTCGGCGGGTCCCACCCTGTACCTCGGCGACGGGATCAACGACGCGCCCGCTATGACGGCCGCCTCGGCCGGGGTCGCCTTCGGTTCCACGTCCGACGTGACCGCCGAGGCCGCCGACGCCGTGGTGCTGGACTCCTCTCTGGAGCGACTCGACGACCTCCTCCATATAGGGGCGCGTATGCGTCGGATCGCTCTGCAGTCGGCGTTGGGTGGGATGGCCGCCTCCGTGATCGGGATGCTTCTCGCGGTCTTCGGCCTCCTCAGCCCTCTCGCCGGGGCGATCGCACAGGAGGTCATCGACGTCCTCGCGATCCTCAACTCGGCACGCGTCGTGATCGCACCGCACAAGCTCAGCGACTTCGACGTACGGCCGACCGAACCACTGGAGGCACGGACCGCCCGGCGACGGTGACGCGACTAACATCCTGCCCGCCCGCACCGATAACCCGGTAAGGCCGTGTGCCCCGGGGACCGCCCGAGAGCCGTAGTCGTCGAGGAGACTGTCATGAGTATCATCCGTCGGTCAGTTGCGCTCACCTGTGCGGCGACCCTGCTCGCCGGGGGAGGGGCGGCGATCGGATCCCCTGTGGCGTCAGCGCAGGTATGGCGCGAGTCGCCCGCCTGGGATGTCCGTATGCCGTACCCGCTGGGCGGTGAGCACACCATTCGCTTCGGCGCCTTCACCACCTGCAGGCTGGGCGGCGACGAGCGTTTCCACCAGGCGCTGAGCGCGAACGCCAGGGACCTCGACCAGCCCGTCGGCTCGTTCGACTTCTCGGCCACCCTGCTGCCGTTCAACTCGGCGACGGTGGAGTGGCACAACATCGATACCGATACCAGGGGGGTGCACACCGTCCAGTCGACCGGACCCGAAGTCGGCATCGGCGGTGTGTTCACCGGCCACGGGCGGTTGGCGGTCACCATCACCACCAGCAAGTCCGCCTTACCGACCTTCGCCCCCGGGTCGGTCGTACCGTTCGCCTCCGCCACCCATACCGAGCGCTTCCTCGTCCCGGCAGGCACCTGCCACTGAGCGGCGGTCGGCGGGGAGGCCAACGGGACCGGTCACGGTACCCCCGGTCTCCCCATGTCGGGTAGACAGTAGGCCGTGACCAGCATTTCGCCCGATCAGGTCCCCGCCGCCGTGTGTCTCGACATGGACGGCACTCTCGTCGACACCGAGCGACTGTGGGACATCGCCGTCTACGAGCTCGCGGAGTACCTGGGACGACCGCTCGACGAGGCGACCCGCGAACGGACGCTGGGGAACTCGCTCCCGGGATTCTTCGCGATCCTCGGCGAGTACACGGGGCGGACCATCGAGGGGGCCGAGTTCGATCGACTGGCCCGCAGGCTGAACTCGCGGGTCACCGAGCTCATGCGGTCCGATATGCGGTGGCGGCCGGGCGCCGAGGAACTGCTGGATGACCTCGCGTCGACGAACGCCCCGGTGGCCCTGGTGACCAACACAACCGCGGATGTCGCCACGGTTCCGCTGGAGTTCATCGACCGTTCGCGATTCGATGTGGTGGTGACGGGGTGCATGGTGGTCGACCCCAAGCCGGCTCCCGACCCCTATCTGCTGGCCTGCTCGCGGCTCGGGGTCCAGGCGACGGCCGCCGTGGCGGTCGAGGACTCGGTCACCGGGGCCACCGCCGCGGTCACCGCGGGGTGCCGGGTCCTCTATGTTCCGTCCACCGACGGACAGCCGGACGTGGCCGGGGCACACACCCACCCGAGCCTGGCCGGCGTGACCGCGTCCGGTCTCGCCGCCCTCACCTCGGGAACGCCACTGGGCGTGGCTGTGGGAGAATCGGGCGCGTGAAGACCTTCGACTCCCTGTTCGCCGAGCTGTCCGAGCGCATCGCCGCGCGTCCCGAGGACTCCGGCACCGTCGCAGCCTTCGACAAGGGCGTGCACCATCTGGGCAAGAAGGTCAACGAAGAGGCGGGCGAGGTGTGGATCGCGGCCGAGTACCAGTCGGACGAGGAACTGGCCGAGGAGATCTCGCAGCTCCTCTACTGGACCCAGGTCATGATGCTCAAGCGCGGACTCGGTCTCGAGGACGTCTACCGGCATCTCTAGCCGCCACCGCAGTCACCCCGCCCGCACCGAGTCCTGGAGCCACCACCATGCTGCGTGTCGCAGTGCCCAACAAGGGCGCCCTGTCCGAGTCCGCCTCCGAGATGCTGTCCGAGGCGGGGTACCGCCGACGTACTGAGGGCAGCAAGGATCTCACGCTGATCGACCGTGAGAACGATGTCGAGTTCTTCTTCCTGCGGCCCAAGGACATCGCCGTCTACGTGGGTTCCGGCCGCCTCGAGCTGGGGATCACCGGCAGGGACCTGAGTATGGACTCGATGGCGGCGGTGGACGAGCTCCTCGATCTGGGATTCGGACACTCCACCTTCCGGTACGCCGGCCCGGCGGGCAGCGGGTGGACCTCGGACCGCCTGGCGGGGGCCCGCATCGCGACGTCGTACCCCAACATCGTCCGGCAGGACCTCGAGAGGCGGGGGATCGATGCCGAGGTCATCCGACTCGACGGCGCGGTGGAGATCTCCATCCAGCTCGGGGTGGCCGACTGCATCGCCGACGTGGTGGGTTCCGGTCGCACTCTCAAGGTGCACGGTCTGGAGGCGTTCGGGGAGGTCCTGTGCGACTCGATGGGGGTGCTGATCTCGCGTACGGGCGAGGCGATCACTCCCGCGATGGCCCAGCTGAGGGCGCGTCTCCAGGGCGTCGTCTTCGCCCAGCAGTACATGATGCTGGACTACGACTGCCCCAGGGAGATCCTCGACTCGGTCTCGGCGATCACCCCGGGGATCGAGTCCCCCACGGTCTCCCCGATGGCCGATCCGGCATGGGTGGCGGTCCGGTCGATGGTCCCGCGCAAGAAGGTCAACTCGATCATGGACGAGCTCGTCGCCGCCGGCGCCAAAGCCGTCATCGCCACGGACATCCGGTCCTGCCGCATGGGGTGAGCCCGCCAGTCCTACCCGCCCGTGCGGCTCGCTCGGTTCCGATCAGTCCCGCTCAGACCCGTTCCACCAGGAGAGCCTGAAGCGTGTGCCCGATCGCGCCCACCTCGTCGTAGAGGGTGCCGGAGGTGGCCCCGACGCCGTCGGGGCCGATCGAGGCGTCCGCGGTGACCCCGATCCACTCGCCGACGGGACGCCGGTGCAGATGGGTGACCAGGTCCGTGTTGAGGAACCGCCATTCGTCGGGTTCGAGAACGGCCCCGACACCGTTCGCGATGTCGGCCACCGCCATGACCCGCTCCACGGGCGTCATCTCCTCACCGGAGACCAGAGGGAGAGTGGGACGGGCCCAGACGACCCCGTCCTTCGCACCGCGGATCTCCAGCGAGTCGATGTAGCCACTGGTCCACCGGTCGAAGAATTCACTGTCGTGATCCACCTCCGGGAGCTCGCGCGGGCGGTCTGCCGTCTGCTCGACCACGGCGGTGTCGCCGACGGACATCCGCCAGGCGCTCGCTCTGGCGACGATCCGTCCCCCCGCCTCGAGTTCCGCCTCGAGCAGTTGGATCCGGCGACCGGGACGGACGATGCGGGCCCGGGTGCGGACCTCGCCCAGCGGCACGGGCCCGAGCAGGTCCACGGTGACGCGAGCGATCCTGGTCGACTCCGCCCGTTCGAGACGATCCATCGCGCGGGTGAGCACGGCCGAGGGCGGGGATCCGTGCTGCAGGTCCGGACCCCAGGCGCTCACCGTGTGCGGGGTCGCCCGGAAGACCTCCCAGCCGTCATCAGTGCCCAACGGCTCGAAGTAGGCCTCCGTCATGATGTGCTCCTCGGTCCGGCGTGCCCCGCTGCGGGGTTCGTGACCTCGAGAGGTATCACGCGACGCCCCGGCCAGCCCGGGTACTCGGGCGGGGTCCCCCCGTACGCCGGGCACAACGCCTGATGATTGCACCAGTCGCACAGCCGGGAGGTACGTGGGGGGAAGATCCCGGTCTCACCCGCCCGCTCGATCTCCGCCCACAGCGAGTCGAGCTGGGACTCCGTCTCGGTGAGCGCCGCGAGATCGGGGGTCAGGGTGAGCCAGCTGCCGTTCCTGAGGTAGATCAACTTGAGCTGCGCGGGCACCACACCGTGGGTGCGCTGGTACATCAGGGCGTAGAACCGCATCTGGAACATCGCCTGGTCCTGATAGCGCGGACGGGGCGGTTTGCCTGTCTTGTAGTCGACCACCCTGACCTCGCCGGTCGGCGCCACGTCCACCCTGTCCAGGTAGCCGTGGAGCGGGGTACCGGACGCGGTCGAGGTGACGAGATACTGCTCACACGCCGCGGGGGAGAAGCGCCGGGGATCCTCGATCCCGTAGAGCGCGGATACCAGGGCGGCGACCTCCGTCTGGAACTCCGCCCTCCCGCTGAGCGGCACCACCTCGGCGCCCCCGCCCTCGTAGAAGAGTTCCACCGCGGTGGGCACGAGTTCCGCAGCGCGTTCCGGGGCGCGCTCGGACTGCTCCAGTGCGTACAGGTCCTCGAGCACCGAGTGCACGACGGTGCCCAGGACCTGGGCGCGGGTCTTCGGTTCCGGGATCCTGTCGATCGCCTTGAGCCGGTAGAGCAGGGGGCACTGCCTGAAGTCGGCGGCACGCGACGCCGACAACGCCAGGGGCCTGCGCTCCGGCGGGGGCACGCCATCCGGAGCACCGCCGCGTCCGATTTCCAGGGGATCCGTCACACCTGGCAGGGTAGACAACCGGTCGGACAACCGGCCGCCGTCCCCTGGAGGTCCACCGTGCAGCGATCCGGCCCGTTCGTCGTCGGCGACCGCGTCCAGCTCACCGATACCAAGGGACGCAAGTACACCGTCGTCCTGGCCGCGGGAGCGGAGTTCTTCACCCACCACGGCGCGGTCCGGCACGACGATCTGATCGGAGCAGCCGAGGGGTCGATCGTCAGGTCCTCCGGGGACGCCGACTACCTCGCGCTGCGCCCGCTTCTCACCGACTACGTCCTGTCGATGCCGCGCGGGGCCCAGGTGATCTACCCCAAGGACGCCGCACAGATCGTCCACGAGGGCGATGTGTTCCCCGGCGCACGTGTGCTCGAGGCCGGGGCGGGTTCCGGTGCCCTGACCTGTTCACTGCTGCGCGCGGTGGGCCCCGGGGGCCGGGTCCTGTCGTACGAGATCCGCGAGGACCACGCCGAGCACGCCGAACGCAACGTCCGGACCTTCTACGGCGAGCACCCCGAGAACTGGGACCTGCGTGTCGCCGATCTCGCGGAGGCCTCCGTGGAGGCACTCGGTGGACAGGTCGACCGCGTGGTGTTGGACATGCTCGCCCCCTGGGACTGCCTGCCCACGGTGCGCGACGTCCTGGTCCCCGGGGGTGTCCTCGTGGTCTACGTGGCCACCACCACCCAGATGTCCGACGTCGTGGAGGCCCTGCGTCGCCAGGAGTGCTGGACGGAGCCGCGGGCGTGGGAGTCGATCAACCGGGGCTGGCACGTCGTGGGCCTGGCGGTCCGACCCGAGCACCGCATCCAGGGCCACACCGCGTTCCTGGTCACCGCCCGTCGCCTCGCCGAGGGCGTGACCACCCTCAAGCCCAGGCGCCGGGCCGGCAAGCACTGACCCCCGGACCCGCGGCGCGAACCGACCCG
>NZ_JAALDV010000069.1:0-4983 GCF_014145045.1 Dietzia sp. DQ12-76 | reverse complement strand
CTGCTGCGGGCGCCGCCGCGGGTGCCGCGCCCGGCGCCGGAGGTGCGGCAGTGGAACTGATTGGCGCTGTGGAGCTCCGCGTGGTCGGTGCGGTGGACGTCGCGGCAGGAGTGGTTCGTCGTGCGGAAGTGGGGTCCGGGAGTGGGCGGGCCGAAGTGGTCAGCCCGGCCTGAGCGGCCGGAGCCTCGGACGAGACCGCCCGTATGTCGGTCCCTGCACCTTCTGCCGAGAGGATCGCGGCCACCGCTCCTCCGGTGACCCCCGCCAGTGCGAGACCGGCCAGTATGACCGCGGCGATGCCCGGACGGCGCGCCGCCCGCGCAATGTCGTTGTGCATGCCCGCCCTTGTCGTCGCGTCCGAAGTGTGCCGCCGGAAGCCTCGGCTTCCGGCGTGGGTGCTGCTGTGCTGATGCGGCGAGAACATTAAGGTGGCGTCCCCGGGTGGACAATTGCTTCGTCGACTAAGCATGACGGACCACGCGCGACACGTTGACCTGCTGATACATCGTCAACATCGGTCCGGCATCGTCGGCCCAGGTAGTGGGCCCGACACGACCGGTGAGGTGCGAAGAGTCGACAAGATGTGAATTCCCACATCATGGGCTACGCGTGACGCAGTTCACCGCCGCAGTGTTCAGTTGCGGTTCAGCCCGACCTCCGTAGGGTCGCGCCCATGACCAGCGTTCTCATGATCCTGTCCGCCGCCGACCACTGGACCCTCAAGGACGGATCCGCGCACCCCACCGGATTCTGGGCCGAGGAGTTCGTGACCCCCTACGAGGTGTTCACGGGAGCCGGTTGGGACGTCACGGTGGCCACTCCCGGTGGGCGCGCCCCGACGGTTGATCAGGCGAGCCTCGACGAGGGGGCAGGCGACCCGGAGACCCTCGAGAAGGTCAAGGCCTCACTCGACCGTCTCGAGCCGGTTCTCACCACACCCGTCGATCTCGCCTCCGTGGCCCACGAGGACTTCGACCTGGTCTTCTACCCCGGTGGACACGGCCCGCTCGAGGATCTGGCCGTGGACAGCGTGTCCGGCACCATTCTCTCCGAACGCGTCAGCGCCGGGTCACCCCTGGCCCTGCTCTGCCACGCCCCGGCGGCGCTGCTCGCGGCGTCCGAGGACCCGGCGTCCTCACCGTTCGCCGGATACCGGGTCACCGGTTTCTCCAACGTCGAGGAGGAGCAGGTCGGCCTGGCCGCCAACGCGCCCTGGCTCCTGGAGGACAAGCTGGTGGAGCTGGGTGCCGACTACTCCAAGGCTCCCGAGCCGTGGGGTTCGTATGTCGTGGTGGACCGGAACCTCTACACCGGGCAGAACCCGCAGTCGTCCGCCGAACTGGCTGAGCGGCTCATCGCGGACCTCGCCGGCTGAGCCGATGGATCACGTCGTCGACCAGCACGCGATCATCGACGGCCACCGCGTCGCCCACGGCGTCCACGGGGCCGGGGAGCCCGTGGTGCTGGTGCACGGCACCCCGTCGTCGTCGTACATCTGGCGGAACGTCGTGCCCCGGCTCGTCGACGCCGGGTACCGCGCCCACGTTTTCGACCTGCTGGGCTACGGCCTGTCCGAGAGGCCGCGCGACCCGGCCGTGGACACGTCGATCACCGGGCAGGTCGCCGTCCTCGAGGGACTTCTCGACCTGTGGGGGTTGGAGACGTTCCACCTGGTCGCGCACGATATCGGCGGCGGCGTCGCCCAACGGTTCGGGGTCCGCTCGGCCGAGCGCCTGCGCACGCTGACGCTGATCGACGTCGTGAGCTTCGACTCCTATCCCTCCGAGCGCACCCGGCAACAGATGGCCGACGGGCTGGAGGTGCTGGCGAAGAAGCCCGACGACGAGCACCGCGAGCATTTTCGGGAGTGGTTGCTGTCCACCCACAGCGACCCCTCGGGGTTCGACCCGGAGGCCCTTCGGATCTACGTGGACATCATCAGCGGTCCGATCGGTCAACCGAGTCTGTTCCAGCACCAGGTGGCGCACTACGACCCCGTCCACACCATGGAGATCAGCGACCGGTTGGACACGCTGGGCCGGGTCCCGGTCCAACTGATCTGGGGTGCGGACGACAGCTGGCAGGTCATCGACCACGCCCACCGGCTGCAGCAGGCGATCCCGGGCAGCGCGCTGCACGTGATCGAGCAGTGCGGCCACTTCGCCCCGGAGGAACGCCCCGCCGAGGTGGCGGCCGCGCTCCGGGAGTTCCTCGACGCGCACCGGGGTTGACCGCTCTCACGGCGGGCTGGGGTGCTCACGCCCTGGCCCCGGACGGGTTGTCACGCCGCGGGCGCGTCGGTTCCCTCCGCCCGTCCGTAGTGACCCGCCAACCAGGCACACACGATGAGCTGGATCTGGTGGAACAGCATCAGGGGGAGTACCAGGAGCCCGACGGGTTGGCCGACGAACAGCACAGCGGCCATGGGAAGCCCGGTGGCCAGTGACTTCTTGGACCCGCAGAACTGCACGACCCTCTTGTCCCGGTCGGCGAACCCGAGCGCGCGGGAGATCAGTTCGGTCAGCCCCAGCACCACCGCGAGCAGGACGCAGCACGCGGCGATCAGCCACGTCAGCTGGGCCGGTCCGACCCTCGACCAGATGTCGTCGGCGACTCCCTCGGAGAACGCCGCGTAGACGATCAGGACGATCACCGACTTGTCGAACAGCGCCAGCCGCCTGATCCTGGAGATGACCGGCAGGACCCAGCGTCGCAGCAGCTGGCCCAGCACGAACGGCAGCAGCAGCTGCAGGGCGATTTTCCCGACCGAGTCCCACGTGATCACCACCGCTCCGTCCCTGGTCATGAGGGCGAAGACCAACAGGGGAGTGAGGACCACGCCGAGGAGGTTGGACACCGACGCCGAGACCACGGCCGCGCTGACGTGGCCGCGGGCGATCGCGACGAACGTGATCGAGGACTGCACGGTCGACGGCACGAGCGTGAGGAAGAGGAACCCGGCGGCCAGCGGCTCGCCGAGCGCCGGCGTGAGGGCCCAGCTGCCCAGCAGGCCGAGTGCCGGGAACAGCAGGAACGTCGCGGCGAGCACCACGGAGTGCAGCCGCCAGTGCCTGAGGCCGGCCAGGAGTTCGCGGGGTTCCAGCCGTGCGCCGTAGAGGAAGAACAACACGGCGATCCCGATGGTCGTGATCCAACCGAGCGCTGTGGCGGCCCCGCCGGTGGCCGGCAACAGCGCCGCCACCACGACGGCGGCCAGGATCGCCAGGATGAACGGCTCGATCCGGAGGCGTCGCAGGAATCTCATCGGCCCATCTCACCACTCCGCGGCACAGGAGGTCTGGGCGAGGCCCCGGGACGGGTGAGGTCCCGGCAGGCGCGGGACCCCCGGTGCCGCCCGATAGGCTCGGAGCATGACAGACACCGCCCGCCAGGGATGGCGGCCCAGGTCGCTACGCGACGGAGAGGAGCCGGATCCGCGGTTCACGCTCGCCAACGAGCGGACCTTCCTGGCGTGGATCCGCACGAGCCTCGGCCTGATGGCGGGAGCCGTGGCGATGGAGGCCTTCGCCGGGGACGAGATCCCGGAGATCATCCGCACTCCGCTGGCCTGTGTCCTGCTGGTGATGGCGGCCCTGTTGGCCACCGTGTCGTTCCGACGGTGGATCCGGATCGAGGCCTCGATGCGCCACAACAAACCGCTGCCCGTCCCGCAGGCGTCGATCCTCCTGGTGCTGGGTATCGCGATCGGTGCGATCCTGCTGGTCCTCGCGATCCTCGGCGGTACCATCGCATGAGCGTTCCGCGGCGGCGGATCGGTGTGCGCCCAGAGGCCGTGCCGCCCGATGTCGGCCTGCAGGCCGAGCGCACCAGTCTGTCGTGGGCTCGGACCTGGGCCGTGGTGACCGTCAACATCATCCTCGTGGCCAAGCTGATCGCGCAGACCGCGTGGATCTGGGCGGCCGTCTTCGCCACCCTCTTGGTGGTCCCGCTTCTCGCGCTGCTCAGGGTGCAGCGGCACCACGAGCAACGGGTGGGGCGGTTCGTCCGGGCGGGCGAGGTCCAGCAGACCCAGGCCCGCTACAACATCGGGCTTGTGGTGATGGTGCTGGTGATGGCCGGGTGCGGCCTTGCCGCCGTCCTGGTGCGGGTACTGTCGTAGCAGGAGCACACGGCCCGGGGGACATCCGCACCCGCACCTGGCCCGGGACGATCGGCGCCGATCAGGTGTTCTTGAGTCGACCGCTCAGGGCGTCGCGGAGCCGGTCCACCATGCCGACACCGGGCCCGAGCGTCATGTGGAACAGCTCGGAGTGCGGCGACCCGGGGTGCGGCCGGGTGGGGGCGATGGTCTTGGCCGCCTCGACCTTGCGGCCCAGGTCGAGCAGATCCTCGGCGGAGACGGCCGCCCGCAGCTTGGGGAACTGGTCGGTCTCCTCGTCGTCGGCGTGGTGGTCGAGAAGCTCCTTGAACCGCTTGACCAGGGCCATGAACTCGGCGCTCTCGGCATCCACGCCCTCGAGTTCCTTCATCACCTCTTCGATCTCCTGGTGCTCCTCCTTGTCGTGCTCGACCTCCTCGGTGCCGTCCGGGACCTCGCGCTCGTAGACGGGGTAGACGAACAGCTCCTCGGCCACCGAGTGCCGGGTCACCTCGGCGATCACGGAGTCGGCCAGCGAACGGCGCTCCTTGGGGTCGGTGGTCTCCTCGATCATCTCGATCAGCCCGATCATCTCGCGATGGTCGGCGGTGAGGATGTCGACGACGTCCTTGTTGGACTCTGTCGTGGACTTCTGGGCCATGGCGAGCTCCTTCACGGTGTGGGTCGGATGGACCTCTGACCGTAGGCAGCGTGCGGGAAGCGGGCCACCGGTCGGGCCGGGACGCGGGCCCCCACCCGGGCCTCCACGCGGGCCCCACACCGGTCTCCCCGCGCTGTCCTACCGGGTGGTGGCGCTCTCCGATTCACACATGCCCTGCAGGGCGCACGATCCGCAGCCGCCGGTCACGCCGCAGTCGGCGGCG
>NZ_JAALDV010000068.1:0-7995 GCF_014145045.1 Dietzia sp. DQ12-76 | reverse complement strand
CGCACCCGCCACGTGGGTCGGGTGCGTCGAGTCGACAGAGCAGAGGACGATCAGGAGATGGCCTGGGTCAGCTCCTCGCCGAGCGACCTCGCCTCGTCGGGGGTCAACTCCACGACGAGGCGTCCGCCACCCTCGAGAGGGACGCGCATGACGATCCCGCGGCCCTCCTTGGCCGCTTCCATCGGTCCGTCACCGGTCCTGGGCTTCATAGCCGCCATCAGGTCGATTCCCTTCGTCCTTGGCAGTGGGCCGCGTCCGGTGAGGACGACCACGCCCACGTGCGGTGTTGCTGAATGGATGCTGCGATTCTAGCGCGTCACACCGGGCCCGGACGCGGGAGCGCGTTCTGGGCCCGCGGCGTCCGAGTGCTGTGGGCCGTTTCCCGCGCCGTCGAGGCGCGCGCGGAGGCGGTCGATCTCCGCGGCCGCCTCCTCCAGTGCCCAGTCGACCTCCGACATCGTGTACCCGCGTGCGGACATCCCGAACCGAACCGATCGCAGATCGTCTCCACGGAGCGGGCCCTCCGGCAGCGAGGTGACCGTGTGGCCCCGCGCCACGGCCGGCAGTGGCTCGGAGCGGCCGAAGACCACGACCGACAGGGCGAAGAGCGCTGCGGCGACGATCAGGGTGAGCACCACGTAGACGACGACGGTGAGCATGCGGGCGAATCCCCCTCTGGTCCGGGCCGGTCCCCCAGTCTCGCACAACCGCCGCGGCGTCGGCGGCGGTGACCAGGCCGGGTCAGGCGAGGCCCCGGACCGTTCGCGCAGGTGGGCGGGTCCCCGAAATGGAGGCCACCATCTCCACCGCCCTACGGGTCGCGAGCACGTCGTGGGTGCGGAACACGCGGGCACCCATCATCGCCGCGACGGCGGTCGCGGCCAGAGTGCCCTCGGCCCTGTCGTCGATACCCGCGTCCAGGGTCTCGCCGATGAAATCCTTGTTGCTCAGAGCCATGAGGACGGGGGGGCCCAGGGCGACGATCTCGTCCAGTCGCCGCAGCAGTTCCAACCCGTGGAAGGTGTTCTTCCCGAAATCGTGGGTGGGGTCGATCAGGATCCCGTCGGCCGGGACGCCCGCGGCGATCGCCCGCTCAGTGGCGGCCGACAGTTCCGAGACCACGTCGAGGACCACATCGCGATAACCGACCCGGAAGGGACGGGTCCGCGGGATCGCGCCGCCGGTATGGGAACACACGAACCCCGCCCCCACCTCACCGGCTGCGGCCAGGACCTCGGGATCGTGTCCGGCCCACGTGTCGTTGACCAGATCGGCGCCGGCGGCGAGGGCCTTCCTGGCGACCGACCCACGCCAGGTGTCGACGGAGAGCACGGCGTCGGGGTACCTGTCCCGCACCGTCTCGACGAAGGGGACGACCCGACGCACCTCCTCACGGGCGTCGACGAGCTCACCTGGCCCCGCCTTGACCCCACCGATGTCGAGGATGTCCGCGCCGTCCGCCACGCACCGATCGACCCGCTCCATCGCCGCCGCGTCGGTGAAGTTCGCTCCACGGTCATAGAAGGAGTCGGGGGTGCGATTGACGATCGCCATCACCAGGGGCCGGTCGACGGGTACCGGGTGCCCGCAGAGCGTGGGCTTCCAGTTCGAGGGTGAGGGGGCCGAGGTCGGTCCGGTCATCGACGCCCTCCGCAGGCGTCGAGGGCTGCCTCCACCTCATCGCGGACCACGAGGTGGTCGAACGCCTGAGGCGAGACCAGTCCCGACTCGACGAGGCCCCCGACCCAGTCCAGCAACGGCCGGTAGAAGCCGATCGGGTCGTACAGCACCACCGGCTTGTGGTGGAAACCGAGCGACGCGGACGTCCACATCTCGAACATCTCCTCCATCGTCCCGATCCCCCCGGGCAGGGTGAGGAACGCGTCGGAGCGCTCCTCCATCTCGCGCTTGCGCTCCCGCATGGTGGTCACCACCACCAACTCGTCCGCGGCGGTGTCGGCCACCTCCCGCACTCGCAGCCCTTCAGGGATGACACCGACGGTTCTGGCTCCGCCGTCCCGCGCCGCCTCCGCGACCGCACCCATCATCGACACGTGACCTCCACCGGAGACCAGGGACCACCCGCGGCGGGCGATAGCCGCACCCACTTCGGTGGCGATCCCCAGCAGCTCGGGGTCGTACGACGAGGAGGCGCAGTAGACGCAGACCCTGCGCCCGGGCACAGGGGCCCTCATCGTTCGACTCCCCGGTGCTCCTCGCCGAAGAGGTCTTCCCGCTGCTCTGCGGTCAGCGCGGCCTGATGGTGCGCCCGGCGGATGTACTGGACGGCCTCGTCGACGGAATCCGTGACCAGGAACAGATCGAGATCGGACGCCGAGACCATGCCCTGCTCGACGAGGGTGCCCCGGATCCATTCCACCAGAGGTGCCCAGAAGTCGACGCCCAGCAGCACGATCGGGAACCGGGTGATCTTGTCCGTCTGGACCAGGGTGATCGCTTCGAAGAACTCATCGAGGGTGCCGAAACCGCCCGGGGTGCACACGAAGGCCTGCGTGTACTTGACGAACATCGTCTTGCGGACGAAGAAGTAGCGAAAGTGCAGGCCGAGGTCGACCCAGCGGTTGATTCCCTGCTCCATGGGCAGCTCGATCCCCAGACCCACGGACTCGCCGTTCGCCTCCCAGGCGCCCTTGTTCGCCGCCTCCATCTGACCGGGTCCACCACCGGTCACGACGGCATACCCCGCCTCGGCGAGGGCACGACCCAGTTCCACCGCCTGCTCGTAGGCGGGATCGCCCGGGCGCGTCCGTGCCGAACCGAAGACACTCACCGCGTCGGAGAGCTCCGCGAGTGCGCCGAACCCGTTGACGAACTCGCTCTGGATGCGCAGGACCCGCCACGGGTCGGTGTGCAACCAGTCGGTGTCCTGATTCTTGTCCAGCAGCCGCTGGTCCGTGGTCGTGCGATCGCCGCCCCTGTCCCGTCGCAGGAGGAGCGGGCCGCGCAGGTGTACCGGATCGTTCTGTGCCATCAGGGTCACATCTCCTACAGTGGTCGGCCCGGGTTCGGAGGCCCGGATCGTGTCGGCTCCGGGCTCGTGTCGGCTCCGGGGTTCAGTCGGCTCCGGGGTTCAGTCCGATGCGGTGAGGTAGGCGCGGAGCATCCCGGTCACCGCGGTGATCTGGGTGGCCGGGCAGTGTTCCTCCCGGGTGTGTGCCAACCCGGGATCGCCCGGACCGAGGTTGACCGCGGGAACGCCCAGAGCAGCGAACCGTGACACGTCGGTCCACCCGTACTTCGCCCGCACCCGCCCACCCGCCGCACGCACGAGGTCGGCCGCCGCCGGGGCCGCGAGACCCGGCAGGGCCCCGGGGGACATGTCGGTCAGTTCCCAGTACTCACCGGGCTCGCTCGGCGGATCCTCGCCCGTCGGGATGCGCCCGGACCGGGTCAGCCCGAGCGCCTCGAGAGCGTGCGTGAGCGCCGCATCGGGGTCCCGGTCCGGGGCGAACCGGAAGTTGACGTCGAGCCATGCCTCGTCCGGAACGGTGTTGCCGGCCACGCCTGCGGACATCCGCACGGCCTGCAGCCCCTCCCTGTACACGCATCCGTCGATGTCCACCGAGCGCGGCTCGTACGACTCGAGCGCCGCCAACAGTGGGGCTAGTCGGTGCACGGCGTTGTCGCCCAACCAGCTCCGCGCCGAGTGGGCCCGGGTGCCGCGGGTGTGGATCCGTAGACGGCAGGTCCCCTGACAGCCCGCCTCGATCTGGCCACCGGTGGGCTCACCGAGAATCGCCACGTCCCCACGGAGCCAGTCCAGGTGGCTCCGTTCGAGGAACCCCAGGCCGTTGGCGGTGGCCTCGATCTCCTCGCAGTCGTAGAGGACGAGGGTGAGATCGTGCGCGAGCGCGGCAGAGTCCGCGAGGGTCGCGAACAGGTGGAGGAACACCGCGTCCCCGGACTTCATGTCGACCGCCCCGCACCCGTGCAGGACCAGATCGTCGCCCTCTCCGGTGATCGTGGACGGCACGTTGTCCGCCACCGGGACGGTGTCGAGATGACCCGCGAGCACCACGCGCGTGGGCAGGCCCCTGGTGGTCCGGGCCAGGACGCGGTCGCCGTCACGGATCAGTTCGGTCCGCCCGGCGGCCGGTCCGGTGAAACCGGCGACCACCTCCTCGAGCGCGGTGTGGACGGCGCCGGCGATCGCCGCTTCCGCCCGGGAGGGGCTGGGGATGTCGACGAGCGCACGGGCGAGGTCGACCGGGTCTGCGGTCAGATCGAGGGCGGCGGTCACGGCGTCCACCTTAGATGCCCGTCACCGTTGTGCGCCGGGGCCGACCGCTAGCATCGGGGTATGAGTGCACACGGAGCCGTAGCCACCGGAATCGCCACCCTGACGTCCGATCACACCGTTCTCGACGTGTGGTATCCCGCGCCGGAGCTCGGTGCGGCCTCCGAGGGGGGCCACCGGATCCTCTCGGGCGACGAGGTCCCCGCCGAGCTCGCCCCCCTGACAGGACCCGATGCCGACCGCGGTGTCGAGCGGGTCGCGGTCCGCGTGGAGATCGGCGACCTCACGCAGGCCCCGACCGACGCGTACGACGCGTACCTCCGGCTCCACCTGATCAGCCACCGCCTCATCAAGCCCCACTACGCGAACATGGACGGCCTCTTCGGGACCCTGAGCAACGTGGTGTGGACCAACTTCGGCCCCTGTGCGGTCCCGGGCTTCGAGCTCGTCCGCGCCAAGCTCCGCGCCCGCGGACCGGTCACGGTGTTCGGCATCGACAAGTTCCCGCGCATGGTGGACTACGTGGTCCCGTCCGGGGTGCGGATCGCCGACGCCGACCGCGTCCGGCTGGGAGCCCACCTGGCGGAGGGGACGACCGTCATGCACGAGGGCTTCGTCAACTTCAACGCCGGCACCCTCGGGCCGTCGATGGTCGAGGGCCGCATCTCGGCCGGGGTCGTGGTCGGCGCCGACTCCGACGTCGGCGGTGGCGCGTCGATCATGGGGACGCTCTCCGGCGGCGGCAAGGAGACCATCTCGATAGGCGAACGGTGCCTGCTGGGAGCCAACTCCGGGATAGGGATCTCCCTCGGTGACGACTGCGTGGTCGAGGCCGGGCTCTACGTCACCGCCGGCACGAAGGTGGACGTCCGGGCGGGCGCCTGGGCCGACCGCGAGCCCGTCAAGGCCGGCCGGCTCTCCGGGATGGACAACCTGCTCTTCCGTCGCAACTCCGTCTCCGGCGCGGTCGAGGCCGTGCCGTGGAAGAAGGAGGGCGTGGAACTCAACGACGCGCTCCACGCCAACGACTGACTCGCGGGCGGACATCCGCGTCCGGTATCCCACATCGGCGGGCGCCGGCCGGGTCTCGGTGACCTCAGGCCAGCCGGCGTACCGCCTCGGCCACCGTGGCGTCGGTGGCCGTGAGGGCGATGCGGACGTGGCGGGCACCCGCGGAGCCGTAGAACTCGCCGGGCGCCACGAGCAGACCGCGCCGGGCGAACCAGTCCACCGTCTCGCGGCAGGGCTCGTCCCGCGTCGCCCAGACATACAGCCCGGCCTGCGAGTGATCCACCCGGAATCCGGCGGCCTCCACGGCCGGGAGCAGGAGCTCGCGCCGGGCCCGGTAGCGCTCGCGCTGCTCGGCCTCGTGCGCGTCATCCCGAAGCGCCGCGGTCATGGCGTTCTGGACGGGCAGGGGCATCATCAGGCCGGCATGTTTGCGGACCGCCAGCAGCTCCGCCACGAGCGACGGATCCCCCGCCACGAAGCCCGCGCGATACGAGGCGAGATTCGAGGTCTTGGACAGCGAGTGCAGGGCCAGCAGGCCGGAGTGATCGCCGTCGCAGACACGCGGGTCCAGGATCGACGGCGCCTCCCCCTCCCACACCAACCCGAGGTAACACTCGTCCGAGGCCACGATCACCCCGCGTTCGCGGGCCCACTCGACCACCTTGCGCAGGTGGTCCACGCCGAGCACCCGGCCGCTGGGGTTCGCTGGCGAATTGAGGTAGAGCAGGGTGGGCGACGACGGGCCGAGCTGGGTCAGCGAGTCGGCACGCACGACCGCCGCCCCCGCGAGCAGGGCGCCGACCTCATACGTCGGATAGGCCACCTCCGGTACGACGACCGTGTGCCCCGGACCGAGTCCGAGTTGTGTGGGCAGCCCCGCGATGAGTTCCTTGGTGCCGATGGCGGGCAGTACCGAGCCGGCGTCCAGCCCGGTGACACCGTAGCGCCTGGCGAGGGCGTCGGCGGCAGCCGTCCGCAACTCCGGTGTCCCGACGGTGGTCGGGTACCCCGGTTCGTCGGATCCGGCATCGAGCGCCTCGCGGATCACCGGGGCGACCGGATCGACCGGGGTGCCCACGGTGAGGTCGACCAGGCCGTCGGGGTGCGCCGAGGCGAGGGTCCTCGCCTCGGCGAGGGTGTCCCACGGGAACACGGGGAGTGCGCGCGCGGGAGGACGGCGCTCCGGGCGCGACACGACCGAGGTCACTCCTGGTTCATGGGGGGCAGCGCCTTGATGAACGGGTGGTCGTAGTCGATCTTGCCCACCTTGGCCGCGCCACCCGGGGATCCCAGCTCCACGAAGAAGTCGACGTTCGCGGTGTTGTACTCGGACCACTCCTCCGGGGTGTCGTCCTCGTAGAAAATGGCCTCCACCGGGCACACGGGTTCACACGCGCCGCAGTCGACACACTCGTCGGGATGGATGTACAGCATCCGTCCACCCTCGTAGATGCAGTCGACCGGACACTCCTCGACGCAGGACTTGTCCATCACGTCGACGCACGGCTCTGCGATCGTGTAGGTCACGTCGGCCACCTTCCTCATAGCGGTATGGCCTGCATCGTATGTCACACCCCGTGCGCGCGACCACGCCGCCCCGAAGCCGGTCGCGCTATGTGACGACGGTCACGGGGATCTGGGTGGGAGCCGGGCCGTAGACGGTGTCCCTGCGCCGCACGGGCCGTCCGATACCGGTGGCGATCTCCGCGATCTCCTCCGGGGTCTTGGCCGACCCGTTCTCCGCCCCGGCCATCCGGGAGATCGTCTCCTCCATGAGGGTGCCGCCGAGGTCGTTGGCGCCCGCGCGCAACATGGTGCGAGTGCCCGCGACCCCGAGCTTGACCCAGCTGGTCTGGACGTTGTCGACGGCGCCGTGCAACATGATCCGGGCCAGCGCGTGGACCGCGACGTTCTCCTGGCGAGTCGGACCCGGCCGGGACGCGCCCGCCAGGTAGAGCGGGGCGCTGCGGTGCACGAAAGGCAGGGGGACGAACTCGGTGAACCCGCCGGTCCGGTCCTGGATCCCCCTCAGCGTGCGCAGGTGCGCCACCCAGTGCCGCGGCGTGTCCACGTGGCCGTACATCATGGTGGAGCTCGATCGCAGTCCCACCTCGTGTGCGGTGGTGACGATGTCGATCCATTCGGAGGCCGGGAGTTTGCCCTTCGTCAGCACCCAGCGGACCTCGTCATCGAGGATCTCCGCCGCCGTCCCCGGGATGGTGTCCAGACCGGCCGCCCGCAACTCGGTGAGCCACTCCCTGACCCCCACCCCGGACCGGGCCGCCCCGTTCGAGATCTCCATCGGGCTGAACGCGTGGACGTGCATGGACGGCACCCGCTCCTTGACCGCGCGGACGAGGTCGGCGTACCCGGTGACCGGCAGGTCCGGGTCGATCCCGCCCTGCATGCAGACCTCGGACGCCCCGGAGACGTACGCCTCGTACGCGCGGTCGGCCACCTCGGCGGCCGAGAGCGAGAACGCGTCCGCGTCCCCCTTGCGCTGGGCGAACGCACAGAACCGGCACCCCGTGTAGCAGATGTTGGAGAAGTTGATGTTCCGGTTGACGACGTAGGTCACCGTCTCCCCCACCACGTCCGCGCGGATCCGGTCGGCGAGTCCGGCCACGGCGGCCAGCCCGTCCCCCGTGGCCGTGGCCAGGGCGAGGTACTGGTCGTCGGTGAGGCCGGCCGGGTCCGATTCCGCGGCCCGCAGCGCCGCGACGACC
>NZ_JAALDV010000067.1:0-20891 GCF_014145045.1 Dietzia sp. DQ12-76 | reverse complement strand
GGCGCTGGCCGGCTGCGGCACGGCAGGCACGGAGGGCACACCGGGAGCCGGATCCCGGGAGCACCACGCGACGGCCCGACCGTCCGAGCATTCCCGGGCCGCCGCGCCGCCCTGCGAGTCGCCCCTGGACTCCCTGAGCCAGCGGGAGCGGATCGCGCAGTTGTTCACCGTGGGCGTGAGCTCGATGGCCGACGCCCGGCGGGCGGTCGACGAGCACAACATCGGGGGGATCTTCCTCGGCGGGGATGTCGTGGGTGAAGTCGTCTCCGGCGACGGTCTCGCGCGACTTCAGGAGGACTCGGCGCTACCGCTGCTCGTGTCGATCGACGAGGAGGGCGGTCGCGTGTCCCGCATCGCCCCCTATGCCGGGCCGATGCCGTCCGCCCGCGTCATGGCCGCCACCATGAGCCCCGAGGAGGTCCGGTCCGCGGCGCGGGCGCGCGGTGAGTTCCTCCGTGAGATGGGGGTGACCGTCGACTTCGCGCCGTCTGTCGACGTGTCCGACCAGCCGGACTGGGCGGTGATCGGCGACCGGTCGTTCTCACCCGACCCGGCCCGGGTGGTCAGCTACGCCCGCGCGTTCTCCGCGGGGCTCCTCGACGCCGGGGTGACGCCCGTGTTCAAGCACTTCCCCGGGCACGGCCGATCGTCCGGGGACAGCCACCACGAAGCGGTGACCGTGCCCCCGCTGGATCAACTCGTGCCGCACGATCTCCGGCCCTTCTCCGAACTCGCCGAGACCCCCGGCGCGGCGATGATGCTGGGGCACCAGCAGGTGCCGGGCCTCACCGGTGTCGACCGGCCGGCGTCGCTCTCCCCGGCCGCGTACCGACTGCTGCGTGAGGGGCGCGGGTACGGCGCCCCCGCCTTCGACGGCCCGATCTTCACCGACGACCTGTCCGGGATGCGCGCCGTGACGAACGACTTCCCGCTCCCCCGGGCGGTCACCGAATCGCTCATCGCCGGGGCCGATTCACCGCTGTGGATCACCACCGCCGGGGTCCCCGAGGCACTCGACGCCGTCGAGCGCGCGCTCGCCGAGGGCGCCCTGCGGAAGGAAGACCTGGACCTCTCGCTCGCCCGGATGGCGACCCTCCGCGGCATCCCGGGGTGCCTGAGCCGGCCGGCGACCGGCCAGCTGACGGAGGCGGGAGCCCTCGCCGGCACCACACCCGGGCTCCCGCCCCGCGCCGACCTGCCCGGACTACCCGAGTCGCCCCCTCAGCCCGGACCGCCGGGCTGATCCCGGCCCCCTGGTGTGATCCCGGGCAGTCCTCCGCTCGACCAGATGCCGGAGGTCCCCCGACGATGCGAGCTCACGAGGTGGGTGTCGACGACGCCGATGGCCTCCATCAACGCGAACACCGTCACCGGACCCACGAAGCTGAACCCCCGCCGCTTGAGCTCCCGGGCCAGCGCCTCCGATTCCGGTGATCGGCTGGGGACCTCGCTCATCGTCCGGGGTTCCGGGGTGGTCTCCGGCCGGTACGACCAGATCAACTCGCCCAGACCGCCCTCGGCCCGGAGGGAGATCACGGCGCGCGCATTGCCCACGGCCGCGTCGATCTTGCGACGGTTGCGCACGATCCTCTCGTCCGCCATGAGCCGGGCGACGTCGGCGTCGCCGAACTCCGCGACCGCGTCCGGCGAGAACCCGGCGAACGCCTCCCGGAACGCCGGACGCTTGCGCAGGATCGTCAGCCAACTCAGGCCCGACTGGAACCCCTCCAGGACGAGTCGCTCGAAGAGACCGGCCTCGTCGTGGACCGGCATCCCCCATTCGGTGTCGTAGTATTCCCGCAGCAACGGGTCCCGCGCCGCCCACGGAGGTCGCATCAGTCCGTCCTCGCACCGGACCGCGCCGTCTGCCCGATACACCTGATCTATCGTCATGCTCTCCCCCTACGGAGTCGTGGACCACCCTCCACGGTGGTCATCGTCACCCTAGGAAGCGGCTCCGACAAGACCCCGGCCGCGGAACGATCAGGCCATGGAACGATCCGGCGACGCCGTGATGCGGTTACGCCAGCACCCCGCTGAGCTGCACGATGCGCACCGTCGCCAGGAGCATGAGCGCCACCCCCACGACGAGCGTGAGCATCCGACCGGCCACGCGACCGCGGGCGAGGAATCGGTCGATCCGGCGGGTCGCCGCGGCGACTCCGGACGAGTCGACGCGCGACAACGTGACGATCAGCGCCGTGCTCGGCAGGATCGCGATGACCGCGAAGAACAGGATCTGGAGGAGCTTGGACCACCAGGGGGTCTCGGCGAAGGAGATGAGGACCATGCCCGCAGCGAACGGCGCCGACGTGGCCGACTGGATGACGCCCAGCGAGATGCCGGTGGCCATGATGCCGAAGCGCTGCAATACGGTCTGGGCGAGCGGGGCCTCGACGCTGTCCTCTTTGGCCTCCGCCGGCCTGCGCAGTCCCAACACGGTGATCACCACACCGACCACCCCCATGATCAGCATCGCCCAGAGGTTGTAGAACAGGCTGCGCACGAACTCCTGGTTGTTGCCGATCACCCACACCGACACCAGTGAGAGCAGGACGATGCCGCAGAACGCCCCGCCGGTGAACCGGGCGGCACGCGGGGTGAAGCCTCCCCCCCGCCCGGCGGCCGTGAGCCACAGTCCGGCGATCACGGCGAAGGCCAGGAGGTTGACGGAGTCGACTGCCGCGAATCCCAGCAGGCTGAGGTAATACTGCACGACGGCACACACTACCGGCGGAGACCCGGTGGGCCATCCCGGTAGTCGTCGACGTCCTCGTCCCGGCGGGGCTCGTCGTCGTCGCCCTTCATCCGGCCGGGACGGCCGAACACCGGCCGGTCGCGCCGCAGGCGAGTGTCGATCCCCCGCATGCTCCATCCGCGCATGGGGGCCGGGACACGCCACTGCAGACGCCACGCGACCATCCGGAACGTGAAGGTGAACGCGGACAACGCCGCCGCCGCGACCGGGCCCCACGTGTCGGTGGACACGGCCAGCGCGGTCAGCGCGGCACCGGTGGCGGCGGGGATGACGTACAGGTCGGAGCCGTTGAACACGGCCGGGATCTCGTTGGCCACGACATCGCGGAGCAGGCCCCCGCCGACTGCGGTGACCACCCCGAGTAGCAGCGCGGAGGCGACGGGCATCCCGTGGTCGAGCGCCCGGGCGGTACCGAACGTGCAGAACAGCCCCAGCCCGGCGGCGTCGAAGACGATGATCAACGTCCGGACGCGGTGCAGGTGCGCGCCCAGCAAGTACACCACCGCGGAGGCGACGAACGGCGGCACCAGCAGGACCGGCTGGGCCAGGGCCAGCGGCGTGACCCCCAGCATGACGTCACGCATGATGCCCCCGCCGAGCCCGGCCAGCAGGCCCAGGACCAGGCCACCGGTGATGTCGATGTTCTTGCGCGCGGCCAGCAGACTGCCGGACAGGGCGAAGAAGAACACCCCCACGAGGTCGAACCACAGCAGCAGGGTCGAGGACTCCACGACCGGTCCCCTAGACCACCGCGTCCGCGGTGGAGCGCGCGTGGTGGCGCCGCCGCACGGAACGGAACGTCCACAGCTTGTTGACGACGAAGTTGATCGGCATCGTGATGAGGATCGTCAGCAGCTGACCCCAGTACTCCCGGGAGTGGATGCCCGCGTCCTCGTGGAACCACGGCTCCGGAAGGTAGAGCGGCGAGGTGGGGTTGGTGAAGGCCAGCTTGATGAAGATCCCCGCGGCGGCAGCGACCGAACCGACCAACAGGAACGGCCAGAACTCCTGCATGACCGGGGCCTTGTGCCCCTTACCGAACGTCCAGTGCCGGTTGAGCAGGAAGTTGTAGAGGTTGGCCACGAGGAACGCGACGATCCACACCAGGGTGGTGAAGCGGAAGTTGTAGTCCGTCCCCGCGAACGGGAACAGGATGTCCTGCGCGTTCTGGGTGCCGCCGTTGGCCCTGTTCATCAGGACCGTGACGATCATGTTGACGACCATCCCGGATCCGCCCACGATCCCGAACATGAGGAACTGACGGGCGTTTCGTCGATAACGACCTAGTTCGGACGGGGCCGGGTTCACAGCGAGCCAGTCTAGGCCCACGGGAGGAATCTAGTCCGCTCCGTGGCCCTCCGGGACGCGCTCGGACGGATCCTCGATCGGCCCGGGGGCGGTGCCGTCACCGAACGGGCGGCCACCCAACTCCTCGCGGTGGTGCGGGGTGAGCAGGCCGGACAGGTCGGGCCCCTTGGGCACGATGCCGGTGGGGTTCACGTCCCGGTGGACGTTGTAGTAGTGTTCCTTGATCTGTGGGAAGTCGCAGGTGTCGCCGAACCCGGGCGTCTGGAACAGGTCGCGGAGGTAGCCCCACAGGGCCGGCATCTCCGTGATCTTGTTGCGGTTGGCCTTGAAGTGACCGTGGTAGACGGCGTCGAACCGCACGAGGGTGGTGAACAGTCGGATGTCCGCGACCGTGATCGTGTCCCCCGCGAGGTAGCGGCGGGTCGTCAACCGCTCCTCGAGACGGTCCAGTGAGGCCCAGAGCTCGTCGTAGGCCTCCTCGTAGGCCCTCTGCTCGGCCGCGAACCCGCAGCGGTAGACGCCGTTGTTGACGGTGGGATAGATCCACGAGTCCAACTCGTCGATCTCGTCGCGGTGCTCCTCGGGGTAGAGGTCCGGCGCACCGGCGCGGTGGAAGGCGGACCACTCCGTGAGCAGATCGAAGTTGAGCTTCTGATAGGCGTTGGTCACGACCGACGTGGTGGGGAGGTCGACCAGCGCCGGCACCGTGATGCCGCGCGGGTAGTCGGGGATCCGGTTGAAGTACGCCTCCTGGAGGCGGTGGATGCCCGTGACCGGGTCCTTGCCGTCCGGGTCGAGGTCGAAGACCCAGGAATTGACGTCGTGGGTCGGGCCGGCCAACCCCATGGAGATGGCGTCCTCCAGGCCCATCAGACGCCGGACGATGATCGAGCGGCTGGCCCACGGGCACGCGCGGGCCGCCATGAGGCGGTACCGCCCCGCCTCGACGGGCCACCGCATCTCGCCGACCTTGTCGCCCACCGGGTCCGATCCCGCCGGGAGATCCGCCACCACCCGGTCGTTGATGTAGGTGGCGTCGCGGACGAACTCACCGTCCTCCGAGGCGTTCTTGGCTGCGATGAACTCGGTGTCGTCTGCCATGGGATCTCCTGCGGTCGTCGTCGCGGCAAGTGATTGATGCATCACCAACGTACCTGGTGTCGGAACCACGCGCCACCGGAGCCGGTGTGCCACGCTGACCACATGGACTCCGCTCACGTCGACGACGTGCCCACCCGCTACGCCGAGTTCGCCGAATTCGAGGTCCGCGGCCGCACGCCCGTCTACCTGGCGTGGGCACGGGGAGTGGCCGAGGATCCGGCCACGTGCGAACTCATCGGGAGCCTTCCCCGGATCAAGAGACAGCCCGCGTTGGTCTTCGCCTCCGCGCGGCACGCGGGCGCGCCCGAGACCGAGGACTACGCGGTGTTCCGGGAGTTCGTCCACACCCATTGGCACGAGATCGAACAGATCGCACTCACACACTCGACACAGACCAACGAGGCCAAGCGGTGCGCGGTGCTCCTGCCGTTCCTCTCCCTCATCCCCGGCCCGCTCTCCCTGGTGGAGATGGGCGCCTCCGCCGGCCTGTGCCTGTATCCGGACCGGTACGCCTACCGGTTCTCGCTGGACGGCGGTCCCACCCACGAACTGCGACCACCGGGGTCCGGCACCGGCTCCCCGGTCTCCGGCGCCCCGGTCCTCGACTGCGCCCTGCGCGACGGCGTCCCCCGCCCCCGGTCACTGCCCGACGTGGTCCACCGCGGCGGGGTGGACCTGTCCCCGATCGACCCCTCCGACGCCGACTCGAGGGCCTGGCTGCGGAGCCTGATCTGGCCCGGACAGCACGCCGAGCGGGCGCCACGTCTGGAGTCCGCACTCGACATCGCCGCCGCGGACCCGGCGCACATCATCGCCGGCGACCTGGTCGAGAGGCTGGAGGAATCCGTGGCCGCCTGCCCCGCGGGGTCCACGCCGGTGGTGTTCCACACCGCGGTACTCGGATACCTCGAACCTCCGGCCCGCGCGGAGTTCGTCCGCCGGGTCTCGGCGCTCGACTGCATCTGGATCTCCGTGGAGGGGGTGACACTACTGCCCGACGTCGCCGAGCAGGTCCCGGAGTCGATCCGACGTCACAAGGGCATCTTCGTCGTCGCCGTCAACGGTCGTCCACTGGCCACGGCGCACGGCCACGGCGACTGGGTCCGCGCACTCGACGTGCCCTGAGTTCGACGCACCCCGGTCAGTCGAACGGCCACTGTCTGCGCATCGGCCGGTCGAGCCCCGGCTCGATGAGGTACTCGGTCCCGAACGCCGCCGCGTAGACCTCCTTCGGCAGGGCCAGCATCATGCCGATGTCGCTGGTCTGACTGGCGTGGCACTGCATCGCGCGCCGCTTGAGCTCCAGTACGTCCGCGGGCAGGTCGATCGCCCACGCGATCTCCGACTGCGGGACCCCGACCGGCAGTCCGTCATCACCGGTGAGGATCATCCGTCGCAGCTCGGCCACGTCCATTCCGCCGGCCGCGAGTGTCTCGAGGAACTCCGCGGCCTCGGGACTGTCGAGCATCTCGAGTTGCGCGTCCTGATTGGTGGTGGCCTCCAGCAATCGCGGTCGACGGGCCGCCACCCCCACCGCGCGTCGGGCGATCCGGTGGACGGCCAGGTGATCGGGGTGACCGTAGTTCCCGTGGTGGTCGTACCCCACGAGGACGTCGGCGTCCTCCCTGTCGAGGATCCGGGCGAGACGGCCGGCGGCCTGGTCGGTGTCGGAGCTGTGCAGGGACAACGGGTCGTCGTTCTGCGCCCATCCGGTCATGCCCGAGTCGCGGTACCCCAGCCAGTCGATCCGGGCGACGCCCAGGACGTCCGCGGCGGCCCGGGCCTCCCCGCGCCGGTGCTCCACCAGGTCCCCGTCGTCTCCGAGGTGATCAGGTCGCTGACCGTGGTCGCCGTCCGTGGCGAAGACCGTGACGACGCGATGGCCACCGCGCGCGGCGACGGCCATCATCCCGGCGGTCTGGGACGTCTCGTCGTCGGGGTGGGCGTGGAGGAAGACGATGGTCGACACCCGGACATTCTGCCCTGCCCGCCGGCCGGGTGTGCGCCCGGAATGGACCGAACCCGACGCGCATCCCCTCTCGTCTCGTGCGATCCGGGCGCGCAAGCCGAAGAGGACGCGCGAGTCCCGCGGTGGAGCCCTACTTCTCCCGGACGACCGTTCCGTCGTCCTGGAGGCGAAGCAGCGGGTAGATGCCGTTCTCGTCGTGGTTCTCGTCGCCGACGACCGGGGGGTTGAACACGCAGAGCATCTGCATCTCCTCCTCCACGATCACCTGGTGCTTCTCGTGACCGTCCAGGAGGTACATCGACCCCGCCTCGAGGGGGTACTCCTCGCCGTTGGTGAGGTCCCGCAGCGTGCCCTTACCCCGGGTCAGCCAGACGGCCTCGATGTGGTTGGCGTAGTGGAAGTCGTTGGTCGTGCCGGCGGCGATGGTGGTCTCGTGGAACGAGAATCCCACCCGGTCGTCGGCCAGGACGATGCGCTTGGACTCCCAGTTGCCGTTGTTGCCCTTGATGTGGCGCTCGGTGTCGGTGATGCCTGCGGTCGTGCGAACGATCATGAGGTGCCTCCTCGGGGAAGGGGGATGGTCTGGATGCGCTCAGACGTACTGCTGCGCCAGGACGTGGTCGACGGCCTCGTAACAGATCTCGATGCCGCGGTCGCGCTCCTCATCGGTCAGGGTGAGCGGCGCGAGAAACTTGACCACCTCGTCGCTCGGGCCGGCGGTCTCGACGAGCAAATGATTGTCGAAGCACCGGGCCATGACCTGGCCGGCGAGATCCGCGTCCTGGAGGAAGGCGATGCCGAAGGCCATACCGCGTCCACGCAGCTCGAGCTTGCCCTCGTACTTGTAGACCAGCGGGGAGAAGCGTTCGCGCAGGATCCGGCCGTTCTCGAGCGTGCGGTTCTGCAGATGATCGTCCGACCAGTACTTGCGCAGCGCGACGTCTGCGGTGACGAACGCCATGTTGTTGCCGCGGAAGGTCCCGTTGTGCTCGCCGGGGGTCCACTCGTCGAGGTCGCGACGGAAGAGGGTCAGTGCGAGCGGGAGCCCGTACCCGCCGATGGACTTCGACAGGGTGACGATGTCCGGCTTGATCCCCGCGAACTCGAACGAGAAGAACTCACCGGTCCGTCCGCACCCCATCTGGACGTCGTCCACGATGAGCAGGATGTCGTGGCGGACACAGAGCTCGTTGAGCGCCTGCAACCACTCGGCGCGCGCGGCGTTGATGCCGCCCTCACCCTGCACACACTCGACGATCACGGCCGCCGGGCGGTTCATGCCCGAGCCGGAGTCGACCAGGACGCGCTCCATCCATTGGAAGTCCTCGGTCACGCCGCCGAAGTAGTTGTCGTACGGCATCGGCGTGGCGTGGACCAGCGGGATCCCGGCACCGGCGCGCTTCATGGAGTTACCCGTGACGGACAGCGACCCGAGGGTCATGCCGTGGAACGAGTTGGTGAAGTTGATGATGGCCTCACGCCCGGTGACCTTGCGGGCCAGCTTGAGCGCCGATTCGACGGCGTTGGTCCCGGTCGGCCCGGGGAACATGACCTTGTAGTCGAGTCCCCGCGGCTCGAGGATCGTCGAGGAGAAGGTCTCGAGGAAGGCGCGCTTGGCGACCGTGTACTTGTCGAGCGAATGCGTGACGCCGTCGCGCTGGATGTACTCCAGGAGAGCGGCCTTCATGTCGTCGTCGTTGTGGCCGTAGTTCAGCGCGCCGGCACCACCGAAGAAGTCGAGGTACTCCTCGCCCTCCACCGTGGTGAGCGTCGTGCCCTTGGCGGTGTCGAACACCACCGGCCAGTTGCGGGAGTAGCTGCGCACCTCGGACTCGCGGTCCGAGAAGATGTCCGTGTTGGAGCTCGTGTCGTGCGTGGACTCGGTCATGGTCTTCTGATCACTCCAATGAAGAGAAAGGGCGGGCAGCGGTGGCGGGCCGGACGGCCCGTGCGCCGACGGCTAGGAAATCGTGTAGAGGTCTTCTCGCTCGTGACCCTCCCCGAGCAGCTCGGAGCTCAGGTAGTCCTCGCTGGACAGCGTCATGCCCCGGTCACGCGCGACCGCGCCGAACGTGCGCTGGGACGCCTCGTTGTCCGGGCTGATAGTGGTGCGCAACCGCACGACACCTCGCTCGGCCAACCGGTCCATCAGGCTGTGGAGCAGCCGCGCGGCCAGACCCTTGCCTCGCTGGTCCGCGTCCACGCCCACCTGCCAGACGAAGATCGTGTCCGGCTCCGAGGGTCGCAGGAAGCCGGTGACGAAGCCGACCACGCGGCCTTCCACCTCGACCACCACCGAACTCTCGGAGAACTCCGCTCCCCACAGCACGTAGGCATAGGAGGAGTTCAGGTCGAGTACTCCGCTGTCGCGGGCGATCTCCCACATGCGATTCCCATCAGCCGCGGTGGGCGGACGGAACATCGCGTCGGACGAATCAGGGTTACGGGGTGCTTCTCGTTCTCCTGGGTTCATAGGTATGACCCACCGTAGTGACGGCGACCGGTTGCTGCATCGTGGTTCGCCGGATCGTTACCTGATTGACGGGCGAGTCCGCAGGTGGTCAGCCCGCAGTGATGTCGGTCACCCGGTGTGGGCCCTCCGAGAGGTCGGCACTCTTCCGTCCCGGCCACGCACCTGGGAGGATATCGTCATGGACGACAACCCGATCACAGAATTCGACGAGGGCCGGTCGCTCGAACTCCTGGCGACAGAGTCGCTCGGCCGTCTGGTCACCGTCACGGGCGGGCGGGCCGACATCTATCCCGTCAACTACGCGCTGTCGACGGAGGGCACCCTCTTCTTCCGCACCGCCGAGGGCAGCAAGCTCGCCGGCCTCACCATCCACCCCGACGTGCTGTTCCAGGTGGACCACATCGAGGACCGGGAGGCGTGGTCGGTGGTCGTCCGGGGGCAGGCCCGGCGGCTGGACGGCTTCGAGGAGATCAACCGCGCCGAGGAACTCGACCTCAAGCCGTGGATCCCCACGCTCAAGTACAACTTCGTGGAGATCACACCCGAGCACGTCTCGGGCCGCGGTTTCCTCTTCGGCGACGAGCCGGAGCGGTACGCCGGTTAGACGCGGGCCCCGGTCGGGCCCCGGACCCCACTGGCCGGATCAGCCGGTCGGATCAGTCGGCGGCCGGGTCGTCCAGTTCCGCCCACAGGCGCCTGACCCGGGCGTCGATGTCGTCGCGGATCAGCGCCATCCGTTCCGGCCCGTCGATTCCCCGCTCGGCGGGCTCGTCGGTGTCCCAGACCTCGATGGCCGCGCGCATCCCGTCGACCGGATCGAGGCGGGCGGCAGTGCCGAGCACGACCACGCGGTCGGCTCGGCGCAGGACGTTGTCGTCCACCGGCTCGGCGACCGCCCCCGACATGTCGGCGCCGATCTCGGCGAGGGAGGCGACCGACTCGGCGTTGGGGGGCTCGCCCAGGGCGGGCCGCGTCCCGGCCGAGTGGATCTCGACGGCGTCCCCTGCGACCCGGCGCAGCAGCGCCTCGGCCATCTGGGACTTACCGCGGTTGGACTTGCAGACGAACAGGACGGTGGGCCGAGGAGTCTGCCGATCGCTCACCGGGGGCCCTCCCCTGAGCTGCGGACGGTGCCGGACGGCGCCTGACGCAGCGCGGTGGGCACGGTGGGATCGTCCTTGAACAGGCGCTTACCGGCCCAGAGACTCACGTAGACGAGCCCGATCAGGACCGGGACCTCGATCAGCGGCCCGACCACGCCCGCGAGCGCCTGGCCGGAGGTCACGCCCCAGGTCCCGATGCTCACGGCGATCGCCAGTTCGAAGTTGTTGCCCGCGGCGGTGAACGCGACCGCGGTGGACTTGGCGTAGTTCAGGCCCGACGCCCGCGCCGCGAGCAGGCTGCCGCCGAACATGAGCACGAAGTACGCGAGCAGCGGCAGGGCGATCCGAGCCACGTCGAGCGGGTTGGCCATGATCGCGTCGCCCTGGAACGCGAAGAGCACGACGATGGTGAACAGCAGCCCGTAGAGCGCCCACGGGCCGATCTTCGGCAGGAACGTCTCCTCGTACCACTCGCGACCCCTGACCTTCTCGCCGTAGTACCTGGTGAGGAACCCCGCGACGAGGGGTATGCCGAGGAAGACCAGTACGCTCAGCGCGATCGCCCACACCGAGAACTGTGCGGTCGTGGTCTCCAGCCCGAGCCATCCGGGGAGGACCTGGAGGTAGAACCAGCCGAGGCCGGCGAACGCGATGACCTGGAACACCGAGTTGAGCGCCACGAGGACGGCGGCGGCCTCCCGGTCCCCGCAGGCGAGGTCGTTCCAGATGAAGACCATGGCGATACACCGGGCCAGGCCGACGATGATGAGCCCCGTCCGGTACTCGGGCAGGTCGGGCAGCATGAGCCAGGCCAGGGTGAACATCAGCGCGGGTCCGACCAGCCAGTTGAGCGCGAGCGAGAGGACGAGGAGCCTGCGGTCCCCTGTGACCCGGTGGGTCTCGTCGTAACGGACCTTCGCCAGGACGGGGTACATCATGATGAGCAGTCCGAGCGCGATGGGCAGGGAGACATCCGCCACCTTGACGCTCTCGAGCACCCCGGCGATACCGGGGACGGTCCGACCGAGCAGGAGCCCCGCCGCCATGGCCAGCAGTATCCACACCGCGAGGTAGCGGTCGAGGAAGGACAGTCTGGCGGCGACGTGCTCGCCGGGATCGGCCGGGGCCGAGACCTGGGTGCTCATGCCGTCGACCCTATGGGATTCATCGACGGTGGTCAATGTGTCCTACCGCGGCGGCACACCGGCCGGGTACCCTTCGGTCATGACCTCGCAGGAGCTCGGCACCGTCGCCGTCGCGGATGCCTCGTGCTGTATCGCCGGCGCGAACGGCCCCCTCGGCCAGGCCGAGGCGGAGGCCGCGGCGGCCCGGTTCAAGGCGCTCGCCGATCCCATGCGCTTGCGACTGCTCTCCCACATCGCGGCGGCGGAGTGCACCGACGTGTGCGTCTGCACGCTGACCGAGCCGCTGGGCATCACGCAACCCACGGTGAGCCACCACATGAAGAAGCTGGTCGAGGCGGGCCTGGTCACCAGGGAGCAGCGGGGCCGCATGGCGCACTACAGCATCGTGCCGGAGGCGTTCGCTCAGATCCGCGACATCGTGGACGTCCGGGGGCTCCGTGCCCCTGACACCTAGATCAGCTCAGGATGCTCCCACCACTTTGTCCGCGCCATGTGATCCCGTGAGTCCCGAGGCGGGCGAGCGCGTCGTGGCGACGATCTCCGGCAGGGCCCGGCGGACCCGGGAGTCGATGTCGTCCCGGATGGACCGCACCCGATCGAGATCCTGCCCGGCGGGATCCGAGACGTCCCAGTCCAGGTATCGCTTGCCCGGATAGACGGCGCACGCGTCCCCGCACCCCATGGAGATCACCACGTCGGCGGCCGCCACCACGTCGTCGGTGAGGGGCTTGGGGTACTCCTTGCCCAGGTCGAGGCCCATCTCCGCCATCACGGCCGCGCAGTTCTCGTCGATCCCGGAGCCGGGCAGCGATCCGGCGGACCGCACGTGCACACGCCCCTCGGAGCGGTGCGCCATGAGCGCGGCCGCCATCTGCGAACGACCCGAGTTCTGTACGCAGATGAAGAGCACCTCAGGGACGTCCTTGGCCACTGCTCCGTCAGCCTGGGCGAGCGCCTTGAGCCGGTCGGTGGCGAATCGCCGGGCGATGGAGGGCAGGTGCGCCGTGACCCGCGCGGTGCGGCGGAGCGAGGCGTACGACTCGAAGACCACGCGCTCGACGGTCTGCGGACTGAACACGCCCTCGTAGTGTCGGGCCAGCTCTCGGGCATCGCGCTGGAGTTGCGTCTGGGGCATGAGCAGCTCGGGCAGCGGAGCGTCGTGCACGGATCGGGACATGTCGGCCTCCAAGCCTCGTATCGACATCCATCAATATAGACGGCCATCGATACTTCCGGAAGCAGGGCCGGAGGGATTCGCTCGGGACCGGCCCGCACTCAGTGCCCGGCGCCGAGCCTGCCCGAGAGCTTGTCGAGCCGCTCCTTGCTGGCACCGTCGAGTCCGATCACCGTGAGGGTCTTGCCCTTGGCCGCGTACTTCTGCTGCACGGCGTCGAGCGTGGCGACGGTCGAGGCGTCCCAGATGTCGGCGTCGGTGAGATCGAGTACCACGTGCTCGGGGTCGCCGGAGTAGTCGAACCGGTACACGAGGTCGTTGCTGGACGCCCAGAACAGCTCGCCCGTGACCCGGTAGGTGCGGGTGTCGACCGCCCCGTCGTGGTCCGCGTCGAGCTCGGCGACCTTCTCGATGGTCGTCATGTGCGCGACCCGGCGCGCGAACATGATCATCGCCGTGACCACCCCCAGGATCACGCCGATCGCGAGGTTGTGGGTCCACACCGTCGCCGCCACGGTGACGACCATGACGAGCGTCTCCGACAGCGGCATCAGCCGCAGGGTCCGGGGATGGATCGAGTGCCAGTCCATGGTCCCCACCGAGACCATGATCATCACCGCGACCAGGGCGGCCATCGGGATCAGTCCGACGACATCGCCCAGGACGACGACGAGGACCAGCAGGAACACGCCGGCGAGCAGGGTGGACAGCCGCGTCCGTGCGCCCGAGGCCTTGACGTTGATCATCGTCTGCCCGATCATCGCGCAGCCGCCCATCCCGCCCAAGAAACCGGTGACGAGGTTGGCGACGCCCTGACCCCAGCCCTCACGCGTCTTGTCGGAGTGCGTTTCCGTGATGTCGTCGACCAACTTGGCCGTCATCAGCGACTCCATGAGCCCCACGAGCGCCATGGCGAGCGCGTAGGGGGCGATGATCTGCAGCGTCTCCAGGGTGAGCGGCACGTCCGGCAGCAGGAGGGTCGGCAGCGACCCGGGCAACTCGCCCTGGTCGTGCACATTAGGGACCGACCATCCCACCGACACCACCACGATCGTCAGTGCCACGATCGCGATCAGGGGCGCGGGGATCACAGTGGTGAGCCTTGGAAAGAACACGAGGACGAGCAGCCCCACCGCCACCAGCGGGTACACCAGCCACGGCACGCCCACCAGGTGCGGGATCTGGGCGGAGAAGATGAGGATCGCGAGCGCGTTGACGAATCCGACCATCACCGAGCGTGGGATGAACCGCATCAGCCTCGCGACCCCGAACACGCTCAGCAGCACCTGCAGCACCCCGGCCAGGAGGACCGTGGCGATGAGGTAGTCCAGTCCGTGCTCGAGCACGACCGGTGCCACGACGAGCGCGATCGCTCCCGTGGCCGCCGAGATCATCGCCGGGCGTCCGCCGGTGAAGGCGATCGTGACCGCCATGGTGAAGGACGCGAACAGACCGACCCGGGGGTCGACGCCCGCGAGGATGGAGAACGAGATCGCCTCCGGGATGAGCGCGAGGGCCACCACGAGGCCGGCGAGCACCTCGGTCCGCAGCCGGGCGGGGGAGGAGAACGCGGCGCGGAACGAGGGCAGCACGCCGGTCGGGAACTCGGTGCTCACGGATCACCTACAGTCGGGGTCAGGAC
The DNA here is from genome assembly GCF_014145045.1 of Dietzia sp. DQ12-76. Classification (NCBI taxonomy): domain Bacteria; kingdom Bacillati; phylum Actinomycetota; class Actinomycetes; order Mycobacteriales; family Dietziaceae; genus Dietzia; species Dietzia sp. DQ12-76. Next base: position 6,218 of record NZ_JAALDV010000067.1, on the reverse strand, counting down.
TCTCACACGGCGTGAGAGTAGAAGCTACCGTAACGGGAGAGTTGTGGGCGGGCCAAGTCGCGGCGAGCAGACCATGAAGATCGGCGAGGTCGCCGAGCGCACCGCGCTGTCGATCCGGAGCCTGCGGCACTACGACGAACTCGGTCTGGTCAGCCCCTCCGCGCACTCCCCGGGCGGGTTCCGCCTCTACACGCCGGGGGACGTCGAGCGGCTCCTGCTCATCCGCCGGATGAAGCCACTGGGGTTCAGCCTGGATCGCATGCGCGACTTCTGCCGGGCCCTGGACCGCCGAGCCGACGACCCGGCGGGATCGGCCGCGCTGATCGCCGAGATCGAGGCGGAGGCCACCGAACGGCTCGAGCGACTGCGGACCCACCTGGGCTATGCGGAGGAGTTCGTCGAGATCGTCGCGCGCCTCAGGGCCTGATCACCGGCCGAGAGCTGCGGCCACCGCCGCCTTCGCCCACTGACCGACCCCGATGAGGGTCGCCGATGCCGCGCCACACCAGTCGCCGTAGCCGAGCAGGAACAGTCCGGGCACGTCCGGGACCGCGGGCCCGTCAGTCACCACCCGGCCGCCGGCCCGCGACAGTCCCAGGCCGCGGAGGTGCCCGAGAGCCGGGCGGAATCCGGTGCACCAGATCACCGCGTCGACCGCCTCACGTCGGCCGTCGTCCCACTCCACCCCGCCGGGGTGGAACCGGTCGAACATCGGGGTGGCCACGAGCAGGCCCGCGTCGCGGGCGGCGCGCACCGGGGGGACGACGACGATGTCGCCCAACTCCGCGACACCGCGGCCGCTCCCGGACCGGACCGAGGCGGTGGCGACCCGGAACAACTCCCGTCCGTCGACGTGGTCGGGCAGATAGCGCGGGGGCCCGGCGGTGCACCAGATCAGTTCGCCGTCGCTCTGCTGCAGATGTCCGGCGAGGTCGGCGGCGATCTGCGCGCCCGAGTTCGCACCACCCACCACCACGACGCGCCGACCGTCGAACGGCTCCGGACCCCGGTAGCCGGCACTGTGGATCTGGTGGCCCCGGAAACCCCCGACGCCCGGACAGGTCGGCACGAACGGCCTCGACCACGTCCCGGTGGCACTGATCACCGCGCGAGCACGCCACCGGCGGCCGTCGGCGGCACGGACGACGAACCCGTCCGGATCGTCCCGCTCCACGGCCACGATCCGGACCCCGCGCCGGACGGGTAGCCCGTAGTACTCCTCGTACCCGCGCAGATACTCCACCACGTGGGCCGCGTCGGGGTTCCCGTCGTCCGTCCGGTGCATCCTGCGACCCGGGAGGGACGAGTAGTCGGCGGGCGAGAACAGTCGCAGCGAGGGCCAGGTGTGCGGCCACGCACCCCCCGGTCCGTCGGACGCGTCGAGGATCTCGAAGTTCGCGCCGGCGCGGGTGAGATGGAAACCGGCGGCCAGGCCGGCCTGGCCGCCTCCGATCACCACGACGTCCCTCACCCCGCCCGACCCCCTCTCATCACCCCCTGAACAGTTCCTATCGACCCTCATCGATACCAATCCTACAGTGGAGGTATGACCTCGTTGCCCGCCTCCGCGACCGGCCCGTCCGGCCCGGAGAACGACACCCCGGACACCGACACCGGTGCCCGTGAGCAGCGTCGGCTCGTGGCGGCGCTCGCGCTGGCCGCGGTGTCCTGGGTGGCCCTGTGGGTGGCCAACGAGTGGTTCTGGGACGCGGCCGTCGGCTGGCTCGGACTCGACCTCGCCGACCGCGCGATCGGTGCCGTGCACTTCTTCCTCTACGACACCGTCAAGATCGTCCTCCTGCTCCTCGGGCTGATGTTCCTGGTGGGCATGCTCCGGGCGAGCCTCGACCTCGACCGCGCGCGGGACTGGCTCGAGGGCCGGGGGCTGTTCGTCGGCCTCACGCTGGCCATCGTGCTCGGCGTGGTGACCCCCTTCTGCTCCTGCAGCTCGATCCCACTGTTCATCGGCTTCGTGGCCGCGGGGATCCCGCTCTCGGTCACCCTCACCTTCCTCATCGCCTCCCCGCTCATCAGCGAGATCGCGGCCATCATGATCGGCGAGATGTTCGGGTGGCACATCGCCGCCGCCTACGTCGGCGCCGGCGCCGCCATCGCCTTCGTCGCGGGATGGGCCCTGTCCCGGTTCCGGCTCGACAGGTGGGTCGACGACGTCGTCTTCACCACCCGCGTCGCCGTACTCCGCGCGGACGGCCACGTGCCCTCGCTGCGCGAACGGGTGGACGCCGCTCTCGGCGAATCCCGCGACATCCTCCGTAGCGTGTGGATCTGGGTGGTGGTGGGCGTCGGCGTCGGCGCGGTGATCCACGGCTGGGTCCCCGAGGACTTCTTCCTCCGCTGGGCTGGCCCGGACAACCCACTGGCGGTGCTCGTGGCCACCCTCGCGGGGATCCCGCTCTACGTCAACGGAGCCGGGGTCGTGCCGATCGCCGAGGCGCTGTGGGCCAAGGGCATGAGCCTGGGCACCGTCATGGCGTTCATCATGAGCTCGATCGCGCTGTCCATCCCCCAGGCGATCATGCTCAGGCGGGTCATGCGGCCACCACTGCTCGCGCTGTTCTTCGCCGTCGTGGCGGCCGGCATCCTCGCCATCGGCCTACTGTTCAACGTGATCGCCTGACCCCGGATGCAGGAGGAACCATGATCGTCAAGGTGCTCGGGCCCGGATGCCGCAACTGCCACACCCTCGTCACCCGCACGAGGGAGGCCCTGGTGGCGCTGGGCGAGGACGCGGAGATCGTCGAGGTCACCGACGTCGGCGAGATCGCCGGTTACGGCCTCATGAAGACACCCGGGCTGGTGGTCGACGACGACCTCGTCCTGGGAGGGAAGGTGCCCACCGTCCGTCAGCTCACCGAGATCCTGCGCGGACGCTAGACCGGGCGCACGCCGAGCTCGGCGAGGAGTTCGGTCACGCGGCGCCTGATCTCGTCGCGGATGGGCCTGACCGCGTCGACACCCTGACCGGCGGGGTCGTCGAGGGTCCAGTCCAGGTACCGCTTGCCCGGGAAGACCGGGCAGACGTCACCGCAGCCCATGGTGATGCACACGTCGCTCGACCGGACCGCCCCGGTGGTGAGGACCTTCGGCGTGGCCGCCGAGATGTCGATGCCGTCCTCCGCCATCGCCTCGGCGACGGCCGGGTTGATCGAGTCCGCCGGCGCCGACCCGGCCGAGCGGACCTCCACCGCGCCACCGGACAGGTGCTCGGTGTAGGCCGCGGCCATCTGTGAGCGGCCCGCGTTGTGGACGCAGACGAAGAGGACGGACGGACGATCGGTCACGGTGACTCCCCGGCAGAATGTATCGACGACTGTCGATAGTAGCCTCTCGGCGCCGTCACCCGGTGGGTCACAACGCCCGGCCGATGACCTCCTTCATGATCTCGTTGGTGCCGCCGTAGATCCGCATGACCCGGGCGGCCGCGAACTTCTGCGCGATGGGGTACTCCATCATGTAGCCGTAACCCCCGAACAGCTGGAGGCAGCGGTCCACCACGTCGTCGAGCATGTCGGTGGCCTGGAGTTTGGCCATCGAGGCGGTCACGGCGTCCAGCTCGCCGTCGATCTCACGGGTGATGCAGTGGTCGATGAAGGTGCGGGAGGCCATGACGGAGGTCTTGCACGCCGCCAGTTCGAACCGTGTGTTCTGGAAATCCAGGATCGTCTTGCCGAAGGCCTGTCGATCGCGGGTGTACTCGAGGGTCTCCACGACTGCGGCCTCGGCCATGGCGAGCGCGTCCACGGCGATGGCCAGGCGCTCGCGCGGGAGCTGGTTCATGAGCTGGTAGAAGCCCTGCCCCTCCTCGCCCCCGAGCAGGTTGGCGGCGGGCACGCGCATGTCGTTGAAGAACAGCTCGGCGGTGTCGGCGCCGTGGCGGCCCATCTTCTCCAGCACTCGTCCGCGCTCGAAGCCCGGCGTCGAGGCCTCCACGGCGAACAGGGCCATGCCCTTGTGGCCGGCGTCGAGGTCGGTCTTGGCCACCACCACCACGAAGTCGGCGGAGCCGCCGTTGGAGATGAAGGTCTTGGAGCCGTTGATGACGTACGAGTCGCCGTCCCGCTTGGCGGTGGTGCGCACGCCCTGCAGATCGGAGCCGGCGCCGGGCTCGGTCATGGCGATCGCGGAGATCCACTCGCCCGAGCAGATCTTCGGCAGCCACTGCCGCTTCTGCTCGTCGGTGGCGTAGTTGGCGATGTAGTGCGGGGTGATGGTGGAGCCCACGCCCATCCCGAAGGCGGTGTCGCCGGAGTAGACGAGCTCCTCGGTCACGAGGTACTCCATGCCCGGGTCTCCGCCCTGGCCGCCGAACTCCTCCGGCACGTCGAGACAGATGAGCCCCGCGTCACCCGTGCGGAGCCAGGTCTCGCGGTCCACGTGCTTCTGCGCGGCCCACTTCTCCTGATGGGGCGTCATCTCCTTGGCGAAGAAGGCGCGGGCGTGCTCGCGCAACAGCCGGTGATCATCGGTCTCCCAGGACGGGCGGTAGTCGGGGAAGAGTGCGGACACGGCTGGGCCTCCGGAGTGATGCGACGGGCGATACGGCAGGGGTCACGGCGGGATACGACGCCGACGGGGTGCGGGTCGAGCATACGACGGCGCCCCGACGCGACTTCTCGCGCGCCGGGGCGCGCGGGGCCATACTCGGGGCATGACCCCTTCCCCGGCACCCGAGCCGTTCCCCACCGACTGGACCCGCTGTCTGGTCCTGGTGGCGCACCCCGACGACCCCGAGTACGGGATGTCCGCGGCGGTGGCCCGCTGGACGGCCGAGGGCCGGAGCGTCGTCTACGTGCTGGCCTCCAGCGGTGAGGCCGGCATCGAGGGGATGCCGCCCGAGGTCGCGGGCCCGGTCCGCGAGGAGGAGCAGCGGCGCTCCTCGGCGATCGTCGGTGTCGACCGGGTGGAGTTCCTGGGCTTCCCCGACAGCCGGATCGTCAATGACGCGGAGCTCCGCGACGCCGTCGCCGACTCCATCCGCCGGCACCGCCCCGACGTCGTGGTCTCCCTGTTCTCCGGGGACGAGTTCGCTCCGGGGAAGCCCAACCAGAGTGATCACATGGAGTTCGGCGCGGCGGTGGGGGCCGCGTACGACGACCTGGTCGCGGCGGTGGGGGTCGATGCAGCGGAGGGGCGGCCGCAGATGTGGTTCGAGTCCTCGCCGGAGATGACGCACTACGTCGACGTGAGCGGGTTCGTCGAACTCGCCGTGGACGCGCTCGCCGAGCATTCCGAGTACCTCTCGGTGCTCGACCCGGCCACCCCCGTGCGGGATCAGGCCCGCGCGCAGGTGGAGCAGGTGTGCGCACCGCGGGACGGACTGTCCGACGGGAACCCGGTGGTCGGCTTCCGGCGGATGCGGCCCTGAGCCGGGGTCAGGCGTGCTCACCCGGTCGCGCTAGTGGGGTGTCGGCCGCCTCGGTGGGCCGCAGTCGATCGACGATCTCGTCCGCCCACTCGGCGCGGGGTGAGTGCAGGGTGCCGTCACCCGGCAGACCGATGTACGTGAGCCAGTAGCGCTGCGCGCCCTCCCCGACGACCGCGGTGTACACGAGCGCGCCCTCGGGGCCGATGAATTCCTGGTCGGCGACGGGGAGCACTCGGAACGACACGGACCAGCCGTCGCCGACACCGGTGGCGATCTCCTCCGCCCGCTCCTCGACCGGCTGCCCCGGTACCGGCAGGAAGAACTGTCCGATCCCACCGGCCAGGGTGATCGCCGCCCGCCGGTTGTCCGGATCGCGCGGGTCGAACAAGTCCTCCGTGAGCGCGCCCGTGAGCACGATCCCGTCCGAGCGGTCGGTCTCCCCGTCCCCCGCCTCCCTGTCGGGGGTCAGCGCGGTGGTGCCGAAGACCAGCTGCTCGCCCGACTCGGCCTGCCAGCCCTCGGGGACACGGATGACGAGCCCGGTATAGGGGTCGACGTGGTCCGAGCCCGCGGCCACCTGGGTCGTCGGGGACAGGGTGCGGACCCCCGGTGCATACGTCGCAGACGAGACGAGCACGGTCACGACCGCGGCGGCCACCGCCAGGACGGCGACCAGCACCACGAGGAGAAGTGACCGGTTCCGGCCGGTGGAGCGGGGGTTCCCTGAGTTCATCCGCCCAGCGTAGGCGGGCGCCGCTCGCGCGGCGCAGCCGGGCGGGACTCCCGCGGTGTGGGCGGGCGGGTCTCCCGCAGCGTGATGTTGACCCGCCCG
>NZ_JAALDV010000568.1:0-1297 GCF_014145045.1 Dietzia sp. DQ12-76 | reverse complement strand
TGACCTGCCGCGTTGATTTCGGACAGCGGAGTTGATGGTTTCTCTACGCTGCCGTTGCTGGCTGGAGGCCAGCGTAGTGCACCTCGTTCGGGCGCTTGTAGCCGAGCGCTGAATGGCGTCGTCGGGTGTTGTAGAACCCCTCGATGTAGCTGATGACGTCGCGCCTGGCCTGCCGCTTCGTGGCGTAGACGGTGCGGTGGACGCGTTCGTTCTTGAGCGCGGAGAAGAACGACTCTGCCATCGCGTTGTCCCAGCACACGCCCGTTCTGCCCATCGAGGAACGCATCCCCAGGTCCGTGACCAGCTTGCGGTAGTCGCCTGAGGTATAGACGCTGCCGCGGTCGGAATGGAAGATCGCCCGCGGCTCGATCACCGTCGTCGCGGCAGCGTTCTTCAGCGCCGTCTCAACGAGCTCGGTGCGCATGTGATCGGCGATCGACCAGCCCACGACCTTCTTGGAGTAGCAGTCGATCACCGTCGCCAGGTAGACGAACCCCTGCCACGTGTGGATGTACGTAATATCTCCGACGAACTTGACGCCGGCGCGATCGGCGGTGAAGTCGCGTTCCACCAGGTCAGGCATGTCGGCTGCAGCAGCGTCGTCAGCTTCAGTGGTGACCCGAAATGGCCTCGGCTGGCAGGCCACCAGGCCTTCGGAGCGCATGATCTGACGCACCAACTCCGGTGAGCACTCGGTGCCCTCGTCGACCAGGTCGGCGTGGATCCGCCGATACCCGTACGTGCCGTCGGTGGCGGCGAAGAAGTGCCTCACCCTGGCCGTCAGCGCCTGTCTGCGGGCCGCGGTCGCCGAGGTCGGGCGCGAGAGCCAGTTGTAGAACCCAGAGGTCGACACGGCCAGCCAGGCGCACATCTTGTAGAGCGGGTTGGTCTCGGACGGGTCGTTCCTGCAGGAGTCGATGTACTCGTATCGGCTCACGGTCGCTGCTCCCGCGCGAAGTAAGCCGCTGCTTTTTTCAGGAACGCCGTCTCAGCGCGAAGCTCGGAGTTCTCCCGCTCCAGCTCCTTGAGTCGTGCCCGCTCATCGAGCGTCACCTCGGTCTCCGTGCCGCCGTGGGTCTCGCGGTACTTGTTCAACCAGTTCCGCAATGTCTCGGGGCCCACGCCGTAGGCCACCGCGACGTCCTTGATCGTCTTCGAGGTCGTGATGACCTCCTGGCACAGCTCATCCTTGAACTCCTGGCTGAACCGCCTGCGTGATGCACTCACTGCTGGGTCTCATTTCGGTAGGTCCCTCACTTTAGGAGGGTCCACCGTCCGAGATCACCGCAGCAGGCCA
>NZ_JAALDV010000066.1:0-3480 GCF_014145045.1 Dietzia sp. DQ12-76 | reverse complement strand
TGCCGTCGACGTCGACTCCCCTGGTGCTGGACACCGACCCGGCCACGGGCGGCGTCATCCGCGCCGATGCCCCTGGCGGGGAGCTCGACCATCCGGCGTGGCGGGCGATGCGGGGCCGGCGGGTGCCGCGGCCGATCGAGATCGGCGGCACGTCGGAGGGCTGGGTGCTCGACGGCTGCTCGATGTCGTGCCGGGTGTTGGTGCTGGATCCGTGGGCGTGGTGAGGGGGCGGCATGTCTGACTGGTCTCAGGAGCGCGCTGACACCATCGCCGCCGGCGACATCGTGTTCAAGCTGCTCGACAAGGAGATCCAACCGGCCGCGGACCTGCACGGCGCGCTGCGCTGGGAGGCTCCGGACACGGTCAACGAGGTCGGGGTGTTCACCGGCGAGTGGGGCGGCGACCATGCCGCGACGGGCGCGTTCATCCCTACCGATCTCGCCGCAGTGGATCCGCAGGCCGGGTGGCGGGCCCTGGTGGACGAGGCGCAGTGGATCCTGGTCCAAGCCGGGCCGTCGTGGCGTGACCGGCTGGTCTACCGGGTCGGGCGGATCCGCGACCATCACGGCCGCCGGGACGACCGGATCGAGGTCGAGGCCGAGAGCCTGTACCGCCACGTGGAGAAGATCGCGTGCCGCTCCGACCCGAGCTCGCCCACCCTTGCGGTGCAGGCCAAGTACCGCGACTCGCGCCGAGGGGAGTCCAAGCGGGTCCTGAAGGACTACCTGCTGGTGAACCTGCTGCGGGACTTCCAGCCGGGTGGGATTTCCGGCTGGGACCAGTGGGCGCCATCGGCGTGGTCGGGGATCCTGCCGGACCGGTGGCCGATCATGGTCAACCCGCGGATGTCGGCGATCATCACCGCCTACACCCACCTGGATGCCCGCTTCGACATGGCCGGCGACCTGTTCGCCGAGACCCTCGACGCGGCCGGCCTACTGCTCACGACCGACCTGTGGCTGGAGGGTGACCCGCAGCCGTTCCCCGAGTACTGCACGCTGACCAAGCCGACGCTGATCCTGGACGTGGTGCCGCGCGGGTTCGACACCTCGGTCACCGGGCACATCGGGGACATGCTCAAGGGGCTGACCCGGTCGTTCTCGACCGAGCAGAACTCGCCGATCCTCGAGCTCGGCGACCGGCCGCTGACCCACGCCGAGGTGCTGCCGTGGGTGGTGTGGCGGCCGAAACACATGCACGTGACCTCCGAGTTCACCATCACCAAGTCCACGGACTGGCGGTCCACGGTCGGGGGACGCTCGCCGGAGGCGATCAACCGGATGATGGCCGGGACGACGAAGTCGATCTTCTCCGGTATCGGCGCGGCTCTGGCGGCCGCGGTTCCGGTGTTCGGGCCGCTGCTGGTGGCCGGCGCGGCGATGCTCGGCGAGTGGGTCTCCGACCTCACCCAGGACCGACTGTTTGCGTGGTCGTCGTGGATCAACCTCGCGCGCCGTGATGCCCACGGGCGGCTCGCCTACCGCGACCAGGTGCACGCCGGTGACGGCTGGTCGCTGCAGGCGATGCAGCAGGGCTTCGCGGCCCTCGCCGCTGGCGCCGGATCGATCTCTGTGGCCTTCGACGTCGACCGATCGGCCCCGTACCGGATGTTCCGGGACTTCCGGGCGGGGGACCAGTGCGGTGCGGAGCATCGCGGCCTGGTGTTCGCCAGCTACATCGAGTCCTGCTCGATCGGTGCCGAGCGTGGCCGACCGTTCCAGACCGTGGCGCTCGGTGACCCGGCAGGCCGCGAGTCCCCCGTGCGGGCGCTGGCGATCTCCGTCAAGGGCATCGCCAACGCCCTGGCCCGAGTCAAGACCTTCATCCAATGAGAGGAACCGCGGTGGACCTGGACCTGCTGTACCCGTATGAGACTTCACCGGAGTTCCACCCGCTGTCGTGGGTGTTCTTCCACGCCGGCGGGGTCCAGATGGACATCGAGCAGTGCGACGCCCTCGCGAAGCACGTGTTCGGAGATCTCGGCTGCGACGGCCCCGGGTCGGCGTCCGAGCCGTCCATCAAGTACGACTCCTTCGGCTCCGGTGGGGCTCCGTGGGAGCAGGGGGCGTGGATCCCGCGGGAGAAGCGCCGGCGCCCGGTGCGCACGACGATGCCGGACAAGCCGGTGACCGAGATGGACGAGGACGAGTTCGTCGAGGCGCAGCAGGCGATCGTCATCGGCGCGGCAGTGCGCCGGGCCCAGGCCGCGGATGCCGCCGACGACTACACCCCGCCGAAGGACGGTGACACCGGTGGGCGTTGACCTGTCGGGGGGCTCGTCCCCCACTGTCCCCGAGCGCGGCCGAGGTCTGCTTGAGTCAATCCTCGACGACGTCACCACGGTCGCCCAGGCGCTCGCCCAGGGCGTCGACGGGCTCATCCGCGGTGTGATCGACATGGTGCTGGGCCGCTACGAGGGCGACATCCCCGCGTTCGTGGACGGCCAGGAGGCGCTCAGCAACCGCCTGGAGCTGCTGGGCAAGATGGGCTACTGCGCAGTGGTGATGGAGCAGGGGTTCCGGCTGGGCCCCGGCCGAAACCGCGCGTTGCCGTTCAACAAGATGCTCGGCCCGAACCAGGACGCCGAGCTGGTGACCGTCTCCCGACAGCACCCCGGGCTGGGCTCGACGTTCCGTACCGAGGCGTGCATCCGGCTCGACCGCGAGGGCGCATGGGACGCCACAGCGTTCTTCTCCCACGGCGGCGACGGCTACAACAACGGCTTCGCCGAGATCGCGGTCCTGCGCCCCGACTTCACGGTGTACTCGCTGGCCACGATCCCGCTGACCCAGGGCAAGTCGGGAGGGCTCGCACCGAACGGTGGCGACCCCGTGGTCATCCCCACCTCGTTCGTCGTCCCGGAGCCGGGCTACTACGTGCAGGTCCGGTTCCGGTACAGCGTGGCGGTCGGTATCCGAACGGTCCGCGGTGGCTCCCGCTACAACCGCCTGATCGTCACCCAGTGGTCCGAGCGGGTCGAGAACGACGACGTCTCCGAAGAGGAAACCGGGATCAGCGACGACGGCTCCCCCGCCGACCCATGACCGATCGCCCGCACGACCGGCTCGACCAGCCCGCTTACCACGACTGAAAGCGAGGACCTGATGCGCACAGTGACCATCAGCCTGGAGGACATCACCGGAGTCCCCGCGCAGGACGGTGACGTCGTGTGGGTGTCATCCCCGGTTCGTCGGCCCGCAAACGGCCGCACCCTCATGCCACGTGAGCAACCCGTCGACCTGGTGGCCGGACAGGGCTCGGTAGAGGTCCACCCGGGCCCACTGCATGTGCGGTTCGACCTGGCCGGCGTGACGTTCCGCGAAGGCCCCACAGCGCGGGTAGTCGTCCCCGAGGGCGAGGGCGCGGCGACGCTGACGGAGCTGCTGTCGGCGGCGACCGACTGGACCCCGGAGGAGATGTCGGAGTTCGCCCGGCTGCGGGCCGAGGCGGTTGCCGCCGCGCAGCGCGCCGCGACCGACC
>NZ_JAALDV010000065.1:0-3557 GCF_014145045.1 Dietzia sp. DQ12-76 | reverse complement strand
GGCGGGACGGGACCGGCTCGACGCGGTGTGGCCCGATCCGGCCCAGCGCGAACGGGCTCTCGACTCGCTCGTGGCCGACGGGTTGATGGTGAGGGCCGGCGATATCTATTCCCTGCCGGGCTGACCGACCGGGATCGCCGCGACGAAGCGTAGGCTCACCTACATGGCCGTCGTCAAGATCAATGCCCTGTCCGTACCGAGTCAGGCCGGACCCGAACTGGAGCGTCGCTTCGCCGAGCGCGCCCACACCGTGGAGAACTCCCCCGGCTTCCTCGGTTTCCAACTGCTGCGCCCCACCGCCGGCGAGGACCGCTACTTCGTGGTGACCACCTGGGAGGACGAGGCGTCCTTCGCCGCCTGGCGTGACGGTGACGCCCGGACCGCCCACGCCGGCCAGCACGGCAAGCCCGTCGCCGAGGGGGCCACCCTTCTCGAGTTCGACGTCGTGCTGGACGTCGCACCGTCCGCCTGACGCCCGGCACCTCCGCCGGCGCACCCCGTCATCTCACGTGGACCGGATCTCGGAACAGCCGTATCCGATCGCCTTCGGCCTGCTCTTCGTCATCGTGATGCTGCGCGCCAACGCCACCTACTGGCTGGGCCGCGGCGCGCTGAGCGGCGGCAGGCTGAGCGACAGGGTCGCCCGCCACCTGGAGGGCCGGCACATGCAACGCGCGCAGAAACTGTCCGCACGCTACGGCGTGGTCGCGGTACCGCTGTCGTTCCTCACCGTGGGTGTGCAGACGGCGATCAATTTCTCCGCCGGGTTCACCCGCATGCCGCTGACCCGGTACCTGCCGGCGGTGGTGGTCGGCTGTGCGTTGTGGGCACTGCTCTACTCCACTGTGGGCATGGTCGGGTGGAGTGCGATCACCACCCTCTGGTCCACGGTCTCCTCCTGACCCGACCAGACGGTCCGACCGCACCGGCCGACCGGTCACCCGACCGGGTCGCTACCTCCCGGGCACGGGCCCGACCACCGGCCCGAGCACATCCGCGTACCTGTCGTCGACCAGGGCCTCGATGTCCACGGGGTCGATCTGTCCGTCCTCGGTGAACACGTCTGCGAGCTGCTGTTCGCGTTCCACCGTGTCCGCGAGCGCCACCGGTCTGCGGGTACTGCGACTCTGCGAGAGTTCGGCGGCCTCCGGGGTCAGTCCCACGGCCTCCCCGTAGAACGCGGCCCACTGCGCTGGGTTCTGTGCCGTCCAGGTCCCCGCCTCGGCGAGTCGGACCAGGAGGTCGGCGATCGCGGTCTGACGTCGCGCGTCGGCGAGGGCGTCGTGGGAGGCGAGCCCGAACCAGAAGCCGTTGGACGCCTCCGCCGCCGTCGCGATGGTCCGAGCATCGGTCGTGGTCTGCGTGATGGCCGTGTACGGATCCCAGATGGCCCACGCGTCGGCGTCACCGCGCGCGAAGGCGGAACCCGCCTCGGCCGGCTGGAGAAAGACCATCTCGACGGACTCCGGCGAGACCCCGGCACCGCGGAGCTGCAGCAGGAGATGCCCGTGCGCCGACGTGCCCTTGGCCACCAGGACCTTCCGGCCCGCGAGGTCCGCCACGGACCGCACGGGAGAGTCACCGGGGACGAGGATCCGGTCCCCCTCACCCCCGTTGGCGTAGGCCGAGACGATCGACGCCCGCGCCCCCGCGGCCGCCCCGAAGACCGGCGGGGTGTTACCCGTCACGGCCAGATCGATCTGCCCCGCGTTGAGCGCCTCCACCTGGGGCGGGCCGGAGGTGAACGTGGAGAACTCGATCTCGTACGGGAGATCATCGAGCTCTCCCGCCGCGGTGAGCAGGGCCTGCGTGCCACCCTTCTGGTCCCCCACGCGCAGGACGAGGCCGGACAGGTCCGCGAGATCGACCCGGTCGGGCACCGGGGCCGCGGCCTCGGAGTCGCGGGTGGCGCACCCGGCGCCGACGAGCAGCACGATCAACGCCAGCGCCAGCGCCAGCAGAACGGCAGGGATCGCGGGGCGTCGGTGGATCGGGGAGAGCGTGGTGGTCATATCGAGTGGTCCTCGTCTGTGTGGTCGACGCCCAACGCGTCGAGGAGAGAGCGGCGGTGGCGGCCCGTCTCGCCCCCACCGCGGGGCAGGTCGATGGTCTCGGTGTGGCCGATGACGCCGTCGTCCAGGACGTGCACCCGGTCGGCCAGAGACACCGCCTCGTCGACGTCGTGCGTCACCAGCAGGACCCCGAAGCCGTGGTGGGTCCACAGCCTCAGCAGGAGTCGGTGCATGGTCCGCCGGGTGAGGGCGTCGAGCGCGCCGAAGGGCTCGTCGAGCAGCAGCAGCGCAGGCTCCGCGACGAGCGCCCGGGCGAGCGAGGTCCGCTGCGCCTGGCCGCCGGAGAGTTCTCCGGGGTAGGCACCCTCTCGGCCCTCCAGGCCCACCTCGGCGAGGATCTCGGTGACCCGGTCCGACTTCTCCCCGCGGCCGACCTCGACCCTGTTGAGACCGTGCCGGACGTTCTCGGCCACGGTCCGCCAGGGCAGCAGACGGGAATCCTGGAACACGACAGCCGGCGGGCCGTCGATGTGGACGTCGCCCGACTCGAGATCCCGGTCGAGTCCGGCCAGTATGCGCAGCGCGGTCGACTTCCCGCTGCCACTCCGGCCGAGCAGGGCGACGATGTCGCCTCGAGGGATGGTCAGGTCGAGGTTCCGGAGAACGGTGGTGTCGCCGAAGCTGCGGGTGACACCGCGGAGCGCGCCCGCGGGGGCGAGGGTGGTGGGCATTCCTGGGGCTCCTGATCGCTGGACGGTGGTCATGTGCGCTGGGCGGTGGTCATCGGTAGTGGCGCAGTGCGCGGGCCTCGGCGACGCGCACGATCGCGTCGGTGAGGATCCCCAGCAGCGCGTACACGACCAGGCCCACGATGATCACGTCGATGCGGAAGTAGTCACGGGCGTTCATGATGAGGTAACCGATGCCGTTGGTCGCGTTGAGCTGCTCGGCCACGATGAGGGTCAGCCAGGCGATCGCGAGCGACTGGCGCACGCCCACCAGGACCTGGGGAGCGATCGACGGCAGGATCACCTCCGTCAGTCGCTGGCGCCGGCTGAATCCGAAGACCGTCGCCATGTCCTGCAGCCTGGGATCCACCTGCCGCAATCCCGACGCGGTGTTGAGGTAGATGGGAAACACCACCCCGAGTGCGATGAGGAGCACCTTGGGGGTCTCGCCGATGCCGAACCACAGGATGAACAGCGGGATCAGCCCGAGGTGGGGAAGCGCGCGCAGCATCTGCAGCGGGGGGTCCACGAGGGCGTCCGCGACCCGCGAGGTCCCGACGATCACCCCGAGGACCAGTCCGGCCACGGCCCCCAGGACGAACCCCTGGGCCACGCGGACGCCCGAGACCGCCAGCGCGTCCGCGAGTTCGCCGGAGGCGATGAGCTCCAGCGCCGAGGAGGCGATCAGCTGCGGGGCGGGAAGGATCCGCTCCGGCAGGAGGCCCGTGGCGCCGGCGATCTGCCAGATCAGGATCAGCACGACGGGGCTGAGCCAGCGCAGCCATGTCATGCCGCGGAGGGCCCTGCGGGGCCTCGC
>NZ_JAALDV010000064.1:0-1725 GCF_014145045.1 Dietzia sp. DQ12-76 | reverse complement strand
GTCGCCTCCGGGCCCGCGGCCCCGCCCGCCATCGGCGCTCATGCGAACTCCGCCTCGGCGTCGAGCCGGGCACCGCGCGCCCAGTCGACCGCGTTCATCATCTTCTTACCGGGTGGCTGAACAGCCTCCAGCACCATCGGAGAGGTGGCCGTGCCCACGAGGAGAGTCCGCTTGTCGAGCCGGATCCGCCCGGGCGTCAAGGCGGTCGTGCCCTCGTCAGACGGAGTCGCGGCACCGATCTTGACCCGTTCCCCGGCGAGCGTCGTCCACGCTCCCGGGGCCGGGGTCACGGATCGGATGTGACGATCCACCGCCAGTGCCGGATCAGCCCAGCGCACGCGCGCGTCGTCGACGGTGATCTTCCCTGCACGCGAGATACCGTCCGTCGGCTGCGGGACTGCGCGTGCCTCCCCCGCCTCGATGGCGTCGAGGGTGGCCACGAGCAGCTCCGCGCCGGACATCGACAGGCGACCGAGCAGGTCGCCGGCGGTGTCGCGCGGCCGTATCGCCTCGGTCATCGTCCCCAGGACCGGACCGGTGTCCATCCCCTCGTCGAGCAGGAAGGTCGTGGCCCCGGTCACCTCGTCTCCCGCCTCGATCGCGGCGTTGACCGGGGCGGCACCCCGCCACGCGGGCAACAGTGAGAAGTGGAGGTTCACCCACCCGTGGGTGGGGATGTCCAGCACGGGCCGCGGCACCAGGTGCCCGTAGGCGACCACCGGGACCGCGTCGGGGGCGAGTTCGCGGAGCCGCTCGGCGAACTGCGGGTCGCGCGCGTTCGGCGGGGTGAGGACCTCGATGCCCGCGTCGTCGGCGACAGCCGCCACGGCACTACGGGACAGACTCCGGCCACGACCGGTCCTGGCGTCGGGCCGCGAGACCGCCGCCACCACCTCGTGACGGTCGCAGCTCACGAGTGCCTCGAGTGACGGGACCGCCGCCTGCGGGGTGCCGGCGAAGACGAGACGCACGGCTCACCTCACCGCCATGGCGTCGGCGAGCCGGTCGTAGACGACCCCGTCGCTGATGGCGTCGCTACCGAACCACCCGGAGGCCCGGATCCCGGCCATCGCCGATCGACGCCGGTCCGGGGTGAGACGCTGGAGGAACAGGATGCCGTCGAGGTGGTCTGTCTCGTGCTGCACCGCGCGGGCGAGGATCCCGTCCGCCTCGAAGGTCACCGGGTCCCCCTTGACGTCCACGCCACGCGCGAGGACACGTGCGTAACGCTCAGTGGGCTCCGAGATCCCGGGAATCGACAGACAACCCTCGTTGACGTGCGTCTTCTCGTCACCGATCGGTTCCCACTCCGGATTGACCAGGTGGCCTTCCCGGCCACCACAGGTGTAGACGAACACCCGGGTGGACACACCGATCTGCGGCGCCGCCAACCCGGCCCCCTCCTCGTGACGGACTGTGTCCATGAGGTCGGCCACGGTGCGCGCCAGCCTGTCGTCGAACGAGGTGACGGGATCGGTCGGGGTCCTCAGGACGGGGTCACCGAAGAGCCGGACGGGGTGGACGGCCATGCGGATCTGAACTCCTCGCGGATGGGAAAGCGGTGAACGACCATTCTAGGTGCTCGCGGGCCGACCCACCGCACGGGCCGCTCAGCCGATGTGGACCGGATCGAGTCGCACCCGGACGGGGTCGGCGCTCCGACGGCCGGACCGCGCCACCACGACCGCCCGCAGCTCCGTGGAGACCGCGGCGAGGAGGCCGGGC
>NZ_JAALDV010000063.1:0-6310 GCF_014145045.1 Dietzia sp. DQ12-76 | reverse complement strand
CCGCTCCGGGCGCGGTCACCTCCAACGCCGACGACCGCCCGGGTTTGGTGAGGGAACCGTGGGCGAGGAACGCCCCCCGCCACGAGGCCTCCGCCGCCGCCACGGATCCCCCGACGACGGCGGCGGGCAATCCCCTGACGGTGCGGCCGGCGGCGTCGACCAGTCCGAGCTGGCGGGTCAGGTCCGCTCCCCGGTCGATCACCCGGAGGACGAACTTCCGGGCCGGCTTGCCGCCGCTTCCCCCGATCGGGTGGATCTCGCAGGGCACGGAGAACAGCGAGTCGAGTTCGCCGGACAGTCGCTCGGCGATCTCGCCCGAATCGACCTCCGCCTCGATCACGAGGCGGCCCGAGAGGACCTGGAGGGTGCCCGCGAAACGCAGGAGCGAGGCGATCTCCGCCTTCCTGGTCTCCGCGTTCCCGACCGGGACTCTCACCAGTTCGGACTTGACCTGTGCGGTCAGTGACACGCCCTGCTCCTTCGTTCTCCGGTCATCCGTCGGCCCCCGCCGTCACCGTGGCGGCGAGCGCCCGGGCGAGCAGAGCGGGGTCGTGCACGGGCTTCATCGTCCCATCCGGTGCTGTCCGGGCGATGTCCGCCACCATGACCCGCGCCCCCAGACCCGCCGCCGCCCGGTCGAGGTGTTCACGTTCGGTGTCGCTCAGTGGCATCCGCGGGTCCACCAGCACCACGTCCACGTCGACCGCGGGAGCGTGCTGGCGCAACACGTGGAGATGCTGCTCCGCGGAGAACCCGGCGGTCTCACCGACCTGCGGCGCCAGGTTGAGCACGAGCGCCCTGGTCGCGGACGTGCGGGCCAACGCGGAGGCGATGTCCGGGACCAACACGTTCGGTATGACGCTCGTGAACCACGAGCCCGGTCCCAGCACGACCATGTCCGCCGCCTCGATCGCCTCCACGACGCCGTCCGCCACGGGCGGGTCGGCGGGGATGAGCCGCACCCGGCGCACACTGCCGGGCGTGGTGGCCACCGCGACCTGGCCGATGATCGTGCGCACCACGCGGGGATCGGCTTCCAGTCCGACGACCTCCGCGGCGATGTCCAGGGCCACCGGCGACATGGGGAGTACCCGTCCGGTCACCCCGAGCATCGCCCCGACGGCGTCGAGCGCCTCGACGGGGTCCCCGAGCAGTTCCCAGAATCCGGCGAAGACGAGGTTGCCCACGGCGTGTCCCGCCAGCGCCCCGGTCCCCCCGTAGCGGTGCTGGAACAGACTGGTCAGCTGAGCGTGCTCGTCGTCATCGGCCGCGAGTGCGCACAGCGCCATCCGGAGGTCGCCGGGCGGCAGGATGTCGAGTTCGCGACGGAGTCGCCCGGAGGACCCACCGTCGTCCGCCACGGTCACCACCGCGGTCACGTGCTCGGCGACCATACGCCCGGCGCGGAGGGTGGCGGACAACCCGTGGCCCCCGCCCAGGGCGACGAGCGACCCCAGCCGATCCGGCGCCCCCGCCGTGCTCTGACGTGTCATCCGATCACTCTCGTCCGAGATCACGGTGGCGGACGTGGACGTCGACGGAGTCGAGGCCGGACAGTCTCCCGGCCAGTGATTCGGAGATCGCGACGCTGCGGTGTTTGCCCCCGGTGCACCCCACGGCGATGGTCATGTACCGCTTGCCCTCCCGGCGATACCCGGTCATCGCCAGGCCGATCATCGAGACCGCTGCGCGCAGGTACTCCTCGATCGACGGATCCGCCAGGACGTAGTCCTGGACCGGCTTCTCGCGGCCGGTGTGCGCCTGGAGTTTGGGAATCCAGTGCGGGTTGGGCAGGAACCGCATGTCGAGCAGCATGTCCACGTCGACCGGCACCCCGTACTTGAAGCCGAAGGACTCGACGGTGAGGTGGAAATCGAATCCCAGGTCGCCGAACGGCTTCTCGAGTCGGTGCCGGAGATCGTGGACGCTCAACGAGGTGGTGTCGACCACCACGTCCGCGCGTCCGCGAATCCCCTCCAACACCTTGCGCTCCCGTTGGATCCCGTCAATCAGCCCGTCCCCCGACTGCAACGGGTGGGATCGCCGGACGTTGTTGAACCGCTTGACCAGGGCCTCGTCCGAGGCGTCCAGGAAGAGGATCCTCGCCTCGGGGCGGCCGTCGAAGCGCCCGAGCAGTTCTCCGATGTGCTCGTCGAATCCGAGGCTGCGGACGTCCGCGACGATCGCGAACCTCCTGGGTTCCTCGCGGGCCTCGGCGAGACGATCCACCAGCTCCCCGACGAAACGGAGCGGGAGGTTGTCCACGACGTACCAGCCGAACTCCTCGAGCACCTTCGACGCCGTGCCCTTGCCCGCACCGGACATCCCACAGATGAGTAGGAGTTCGCGTCCCTCATCGTTCACGTCCATGGTTCACCTCGAGTCGCTCGTCCGGTCGTCGACCTCACGGTCCGAGTCTCCCATGTCCGCCCGTCCCCCGTCCGTACCCGGTTGGTCCGCGGGCGGGGCGTCCGGGGATCCCAGGGTCGCGCGGATCGCCGCCGCGACCCCGGGGCCTATCCCGGGGACCGCGCAGAGGTCGTCCACTCCGGCGGCGCGGAGTGCCGAGACGGTGGGGAACTTCTCCAGCAGCGCCGACCGGCGTGAGGGTCCGAGCCCGGGCACGTCGTCGAGGATCGACGTCGTCATCCGTCGGGATCTGGCTCCCCGGTGGGCCCGGATCGCGAAACGGTGCGCTTCGTCGCGGAGTCGTTGCAGCAGGAACAGTCCCTCGCCGTGCCGGGGGAAGATGACCGGGTACTCCTCTCCGGGCAGCCAGATCTCCTCGAGACGTTTGGCGATGCCGATCACCGGGACGTCGTTGACGCCCAGTTCGGACAGGACCTCGGCGGCCGCCTCCACCTGGGGTCGGCCGCCGTCGACGACGAAGAGCTGGGGCGGGTAGGCGAAGCGGCGGGTGGGCGCGGATCTGCCGGCCGCCCCCTCACCCGCGTCGGCCCGGTCGTCGACGGGCCCGTCGGCGTCGTCCGGTGTCACCACCGGCTCCTCGTGGTGCCGCCGGAACCGTCGGCGGGTCACCTCGGCGATGCTCGCGACGTCGTCGGAGTGACCGTCGCCGGCCGCCTCGCGGATCCGGTAGAGGCGGTAGTCGCTCTTGCGGGGCAGCCCGTCCTCGAACACCACCAGGGAGGCCATGACGTCGGTGCCCTGGGTGTGCGAGATGTCCACGCACTCGATCCGGAGCGGTGCCGTGTCGAGTTCCAGGGTCTCCTGGATCTCCTGCAGGGCGGCCGAGCGTGCGGTCAGGTCGCCACTGCGGCGCAGCTTGTGCTGGGTCAGGGCCTCCACCGCGTTACGGCGGACCGTCTCCGCCAGCGCCCTCTTGTCGCCCCGTTGCGGTATCCGTAGCGACACGCGTGATCCACGCAGGGTGGAGAGCCAGTCGGCGAGCTCGTCCGCGTCGTCGGGCAGCGCCGGCACCAACACCTCCCGGGGCACGGCGGCAGCGAGGTCGGCGCCGGACTCGGTGGCCCCGGCCAACTCGGCCTCTCCGCCGTAGAACTGGGCGAGGTAGTCGGAGACGACGCCGGGGACGGCGAGCGCCGGGTCGAACCGGCCGTCGGCGTCCACCCCGTGCGCGTGCTCGACCACCCAGCCGCGTTGGCCCCGGATGCGCCCGCTCCGGACGTGGAAGACCTGGACGGACACCTCCAGTTCGTCGACCTCGACGCCCACGACGTCGGCGTCGGTCCCGTCACCCAGGACGACGGCCTGCTTCTCCATGGCCCGTCTCATCGCGCCGAGGTCGTCCCGGAGCCGGGCCGCACGCTCGAAGTCCAGGTCCTCGGACGCCTTGAGCATCCGCGCCTCGATCCGCTTCATGATGACGTCGGTGCGTCCGGCGAGGAAGTCGCAGAGTTCGTCGACGATCCGGCGGTGTTCCTCGGCCGACACCCGTCCGATGCAGGGTGCGGCGCACTTGTCGATGTACCCGAGCAGACAGGGACGGCCCAGCTGGGCCTGTCGCCTGAACACCCCGGCCGTGCACGATCTCACCGGAAAGACCCGTTGGAGGGTGTCGAGCGTGTCCCGGATCGCCCACGCGTGGGAATAGGGACCGAAGTACCGGGTCCCGGCCCGTCGCGGTCCGCGGTAGACGAACGCGCGGGGGAACTCCTCCCCCACCGTCACCGCCAGGAGGGGGTAGGTCTTGTCGTCCCGGTACCGCACGTTGAAGCGGGGATCGTATTTCTTGATCCACGTGTACTCCAGTTGGAGCGCCTCCACCTCGGTGGAGACGACGGTCCACTGGACGCCCGCCGCTGCGGTGACCATCTGCCGGGTACGCGGGTGGAGCAGGGTGAGGTCGGCGAAGTACGAACTGACCCGGCTGCGTAGGTTCTTGGCCTTGCCCACGTAGATGACGCGACCCTGGTCGTCGCGGAAGCGGTAGACCCCCGGCTCGGTGGGGATGGAGCCGGGTGACGGACGGTACGTGCGGGGATCGGCCACGACGCCTCAGCGGTCGGCGACGGTCTCGGGATCGGCGGCCGAGGGCTTGTACCGGCGGATCGTCTCGCGCAGGGAGCCCATGGCGTCGACCGCCTCCTGCCCGTCGACCGTCAGGATGGCCCAGATGCCGACGTGTTCGTAGGCGGGCAGTTCGAGTCGCGGCCACATGCTGGACCGGGGGAACGTGATCCCCACGATGTCCGGCCAGCCCCACTGCCGGGTCCGCAGGGGCCCGCGGACCTCGACCCCCTGTTCACCCACCCGCACCCTGATCCTGAGAAGGGTGAGCAGGACGCCGGCGAAGATCAGGCCGATCATCACGAAGGCGAGCTGGTCGGCGACACCGATCGTGACCCCGGTGTCGTCACGGACCAGCAGGACGGCCCAGAGGACGTGCGCGAGGACGATGAGGGCCGCCAGCACGATCACGGCGATCCGGAGACGCCGTGGGCGATGCTCGAAATGCCGGTGCTCGGGATCCCGGTGATCGGTCATCGCCCCGCCCGGAGGTCGCGCAGGGTGACGGCCGCGCCGAGTGCGGCGGCCACCGCCTCGCCGCCCTTGTCCTCCGCGGCGCCCTCGTGTCCGTCACGATCCCGGGCCTGGGCCTCGTTCTCCGTGGTGAGTACCCCGTGGGCCACCGGCGTGGCCTCGTCGAGCGCGATCCGGGTCAGCCCGTCGGTCACCGAGCGACAGACGTAGTCGAAATGCGGTGTGGAGCCCCGGATGACCACCCCGAGCGCCACCACGGCGTCGTGGGACCTCGCGAGCTCCTGTGCGACCACCGGGAGCTCCACGGCCCCCGTGACGCGGGCGACGGACACGATCGCTCCGGAGGCCTCGGCCACCGCGAGTGCGCGCTTCATGAGTTGCGCGCAGATCTCGTCGTGCCAGGTGGAGGCCACGACGCCCAGCCGCAGACCGCGGGCGTCGGGGATCACCAACTCCGGCCTACCGGTGCCGCTCATCGGCGATCCTCTCCGTTCGTGTCGGTGGCGTTCGTCTCCGGGACGTGCGCGTCCAGGTCGGCGCCGTCGTCCAGGCCCTCGAGCAGATGGCCCATCCGGTCCCGCTTGGTCCGCAGGTAGCGGAGGTTCTCCGGGGTCACCGCGGTGGGCATGGGAACCCGTGAGACCACCTCGACGCCGCCGGCACGGAGGGCGTCGGCCTTGGCGGGATTGTTGGTCATCAGACGCACCCGCGTCACCCCGAGATCCCGCAGCATCTGCGCGGCCAGGCTGAAGTCCCGGGCGTCGGCGGGAAGGCCGAGGTCCAGGTTGGCGTCCACGGTGTCGCGGCCGTCGTCCTGCAACTGATAGGCGCGGAGCTTCTGCACCAGGCCGATCCCCCGGCCTTCGTGACCCCTCATGTAGAGGACCACCCCGCGGCCCTCCTCACACACCGAGGCGACGGCCGCGTCGAGCTGTGGACCGCAATCGCAGCGCAGCGAGTGGAAGACGTCCCCGGTGAGGCACTCGGAGTGGACGCGGACCGACACCGGCTCCCCGCCCGAGACGTCACCGGCGACCATGGCCACGTGCTCGACGCCCTGGATGACGTCGCGGTACCCGTGCGCGGTCATCGTCCCGGCCGGGGTGGGGATCCGGGCGGCCGCCTCGTGCACCACCTGCACCTCGTGCGCGCGGCGCCAGTCCTGCAGCGCCTCGATCGTGATCAGCGCGAGCCCGTGCTCGTCGGCGAAACGTCGGAGCTCCGGGGTCCGGGCCATGGTGGTCGGGTCGTCCTCGGAGACGATCTCGCAGATCACCCCCGCCGGGCGCAGGCCGGCGAGACGAGCGAGGTCGACCGCGGCCTCCGTGTGGCCGGGCCGGGTGAG
>NZ_JAALDV010000567.1:21345-21580 GCF_014145045.1 Dietzia sp. DQ12-76 | reverse complement strand
CGGGGCGTCCTGGGGCACCGAGCAACCAGTGCGGATCTCGGTCATCGACAGCATCGCCCAGGGACTGCCCAACCGCGTGCAGTTCGTCACCGGCGCCTACGCCAGCGTCGACTGGCTGTGCGAGGAACTCCTCTCCGGCAGCGACGCCACAGTCCGATTCGAACTGATCGACCCCCAACCCGGAGTGCTCGACCTGCCCGACGCGGTGCTCAAGTACTTCATCACTCCCGCCCTG
>NZ_JAALDV010000567.1:18124-21256 GCF_014145045.1 Dietzia sp. DQ12-76 | reverse complement strand
TGCACCGTCGACGCCCACGACTGCGACATCGACCACGTCATCGCCTTCCACCACCACCAGCCCGAACTCGGCGGACCCACCGCCGAATGGAGCCTGATCTGCCTGTGCCGCACGCATCACCGCGAGAAGACCTTCGGCCACTGCGCCTACCGGCCCGGACCCCTGGGCGAACTGACCATCATCACCGAAACCGGACACGAACACCGCACCACCCCACACGGCCCCCTGGCACAGGCCCGAGACCGGATCCTCGACCACCGATGGCGCCACCACCTCGACCGCCTCATCACCGACGACGGACACCTCACCAACCCACCCGGCACCCAGCGCCCCCACCCCGCCTGACAGGGTCACCGTGCACCCGCCACTCTCGCGTGTTCCGCTGAACGGCACGCTTGATTGTGGTGGCCGGTCGGCACCGAGAGACTGACGGCATGACAGCGAAGACCAAGCTCACCGCGGCGATAGTGGGATCGGGAAACATCGGTACCGACCTCATGTACAAGCTCGAGCGCAGCGAGTTCATCGAGCCCAAGTGGATGATCGGTATCGACGCGGAGTCCGAGGGGATGAAGCGTGCTGCCGACCACGGTTTGACGTGCATGTCGGGTGGGGCCGACGAACTGCTCGACTCGATCGAGGCGGGGGGCGAGAAGCCGGACCTGCTGTTCGAGGCGACCAGCGCCTACGTCCACAAGGCCTACGCCCCCCGTTACGAAGCCGCGGGCATCATCGCCGTCGACCTCACCCCCGCCGCGGTGGGCCCCATGGTCATCCCACCCGCGAACCTGCACGAGCACGTCGAGGCGCCCAATCACAACATGGTCACCTGCGGTGGCCAGGCCACCATCCCGATGGTCCACGCTGTCTCCTCGGTCGTCCCGGTGGAGTACGCCGAGATCGTCGCCTCCGTCTCCTCCGAATCGGCGGGGCCGGGCACCCGGGCGAACATCGACGAGTTCACGGAGACCACCAAGCTGGCCATCGAGAAGGTCGGGGGCGCCAAGCGGGGCAAGGCGATCATCATCCTCAACCCGGCCGAACCGCCGATGATCATGCGCGACACCATCTTCTGCGCGATCCCCGAGGACGCGGACCAGGACCTCATCACCACCGCCATCCGCAAGCGCGAGAAGGAGATCCAGGAGTACGTCCCCGGATACCGGCTGCTCCAGGAGCCACAGTTCGACCCGCCCACCGAGATCACCGGCGGGATGGCGCGGGTCGCCATCTTCGTCGAGGTCGAAGGCGCCGGGGACTTCCTCCCGCCGTACGCCGGCAACCTCGACATCATGACCGCCGCCGCCACGAAGGTCGGCGAGGACATCGCCAGGACCAGGCTCGCCAGGACCGAGCCCGCCACCACGACGCCCGGAGTGTGAGGACCATGGACAGGACCAACCCGTACAACGCGGACGCCCGTGCCTACAGCTCGGAACTCGACATCCGGATCACCGACTCGTCGCTGCGCGACGGCTCTCACCACAAGCGCCACCAGTTCTCGGTCGACGACGTCCGCGACGTCGTCACCGCGCTCGACGGCGCCGGGGTCCCCGTCATCGAGGTCACCCACGGTGACGGGCTCGGCGGTGCCTCATTCAACTACGGCTTCGCCAAGTCCTACGACCAGGACCTCATCAAGGTCGCCGCCGAGACCGCCACGCAGGCCAAGATCGCATTCCTCACCTTGCCGGGACTGGGGATCAAGGACGACATCCTCGCCGCACGCGACAACGGTGGGTCGATCTGCCGGGTGGCCACGCACTGCACCGAGGCCGACGTCTCGATCCAGCACTTCGGTTACGCCCGCGAGCTCGGCCTCGAGACCGTCGGGTTCCTCATGATGAGCCACACCCAGCCGCCGGAGGTGCTCGCCAAGCAGGCCCGCGTCATGGCGGACGCGGGATGCCAGTGCGTCTACATCGTCGACTCGGCGGGCGCGCTCGTCATGGACCAGGTATCCGATCGGGTCGCCGCGCTGGTCGCCGAACTCGGCGACGACGCCCAGGTCGGATTCCACGGCCACGAGAACCTGGATGTGGGCGTAGGAAACTCGATCATGGCCATCCGGGCCGGGGCTCAGCAGATCGACGGCTCCACCCGCCGCTTCGGCGCCGGTGCCGGGAACACCCCGGTCGAGGCGCTGGTCGGCGTGTGCGACAAGCTCGGGATCACCACCGGCGTGGACTTCTTCAAGATCGCCGATGCCGCAGAGGACGTGGTGCGACCGCTCATGCCCACGGAGTGCGTGGTCGACCGGTCCGCGCTCATGCTCGGCTACGCGGGCTGTTATTCGTCATTCCTCAAGCACGCCGAGGGACACGCGAACCGCTACGGCGTGCCGTCGTCGGAGATCCTCATCCGCGCCGGCGAGCGCCGCCTGGTGGGCGGTCAGGAGGACCAACTCATCGACATCGCCTTGGAGATCCAGAAGGAGCAGGCGAACGCCTAGGCTCATGTCATGGTCGTGGACGAAGTGCTGCCGCTGCTCACAGCGGCGGCACTCGGTCTCGCGATCGGGATCGAGCGGGAACGCAGTCCTGAGCACCGGTCCCGTCGGATAGGGGCGCGGACGTTCCCACTGTTCGCCCTCGCGGGTGCGATCGGGGCCCTCCTGGGACCCGTCGGTCTCGCGGTCGCCCTGTCGGTGTCCGGGGCGGCGATCCTCGCCTGGTACTGGCGCGTCACAGCACCCGCGAGGGTGGATGACGGTGCCGACGATGTGGGGATCACGACGATGGCGGCGGCGATCGTCACCACCCTGCTCGGGGCACTCTCGGTGGCCGATCCCGCACTCGCGGTGGCCCTGGCGGTAGTGGTGGTGATGCTCTTGGCCGCCAAGCACCGGCTGCATGACTTCGCGCGTCACGCCCTGGACGACCGGGACGTCACTGACGCCATCACCCTGCTCGTCGTGGCGTTCCTCGTGCTCCCGCTCATGCCGGACAGGGCGTTCGGCCCGTACGATTCACTCAATCCACGCACCATCTGGATCCTCGTGGTCTTCCTCACCGGGATCGGCTGGGCCGGGTACGTGGCCGCCCGTCTCCTCGGCCGGAAGTGGGGTCTGTTCGTCACCTCGCTGGCGGGGGGCTTCGTGTCCGGCACGGCGTCCACGGCCATCGCGGCCAG